>NZ_JBFULO010000251.1:0-5445 GCF_054049855.1 Stenotrophomonas sp. P5_B8
CTGTTCCATTTCACCGTGCAGCGGCAGCGCCGAGAAGCCGAACTGCTGCAGCGAGTTGGCCACATCGTCGACGTCGCGGCGGGTGTTGCAGAACACCACCGTCGATTCCGGGTTGTACTTGAGCAGCAGCCCGGCCAGCGCCTTCTGCTTGCTGGCCAGGTCGGTCTCGCAGAACAGGTGGCGGATCGCCGGCGCGTTGTCGGCGCCTTCAACGGTCACCTCGACCGGGTCGCGCAGCAGCTCACGCGCGATCTGGCGGATCTCATCGGGGTAGGTGGCCGAGAACAGCAGCGTCTGCCGGTCCTTGCTGGTGCGGCCGGCGATCTCGCGGATCGGCTCTTCAAAGCCCATGTCGAGCATGCGGTCGGCTTCGTCCAGCACCAGCGTGGTCACCCCGCCCAGCTTCAGCGCACGCTTGCGGCCCAGCTCCTGGATGCGTCCGGGCGTGCCCACCACCACGTGCGGGTCGTGCGCTTCCAGCGACGCCAACTGCGGGCCGAGCGGCATGCCGCCGGTCAGCACCACCAGCTTCAAATTGGGGATGCCGGTGGCCAGTTTGCGGATCTGCTTGCCGACCTGGTCGGCCAGTTCGCGGGTCGGGCACAGCACCAGCGCCTGGGCGCGGATCACCGACGGATCCAGTGCCTGCAGCAGGCCCAGCCCGAACGCGGCGGTCTTGCCGCTGCCGGTGGGGGCCTGTGCGATCAGGTCGCGGCGATCGAGGATGGCCGGCAGGCTCTGCGCCTGCACGGGGGTCATGCGGGTATAGCCCAGCGCGTCGATGCCCGCCGCCAGCGAGGCCGACAGGGGCAGTTCGGAGAATTCGTTCATGGCGCATTCTACCCGCTGCGCCGCTCGCCGGGCGGGTGCCGGCCAGGCTCAGGCCAGATCCAGCGCCCGCAGTCTCTCCATCAGGGCACCGTGCTGGGCATGGCTGAACTCGCCGAGGCTGGCGCCGACGTCCAGAATCACCGTGTGAAACCATGGATTGGGATGCCGGAGGTCTTCCTCCCAGGACACCGCGACGTCCGCGCCCAGCACCTGCCTCAGCAGCTCGAGCAGGTCGTCTTCGGCTTCATCCACGGCCCCGTAGCGCGCCAGCAGCAGCAGGTACGGAATGCGCAGGCAGCGGCGATCAACGGGTGGGACGCGCTCACGTTTCATCGCGCCAGTTTTGCATGCTGCATGCTGCACACGCATGGCTCATCCGAGCAGCGCATGCACGCCCAGGTTGATGCCCAGTCCGCCGGCCAGCAGCCAGCCGAACAGCAGCAGGGCAAGCAGCAGCGGCTTGATCCCGGCCTGGCGCAGCGCCGAGACGTGGGTGGTGAGGCCAAGCGCGGCCATCGCCATGGCCAGCAGCACGTTGTCCAGGTCGATGGCCGCAGCGACCATCGCCGAAGGCAGCACATGCAGCGAGTTGATCCCGGCCACCGCCGCGAATCCGAACGCGAACCACGGCACCACGATCGTCGCGCGCGCCGCGCCGGGCTGCATGACACGGCCGCGTGCCAGCAGCAACGACAGCGCGAGCAGGAACGGGGCCAGCATCATCACCCGCACCATCTTGGCGATCACCGCCGTATCGGCGGCGCCCTGGCTCACCGCACGCCCGGCCGCAACCACCTGCGCCACTTCATGAACGGTCGAGCCGGTGAACACGCCGTAGGCCGCTTCGCTCATCGGCACCCAGCCATGGGCAAGGTTGAGCTGATACAACAGCGGGTACAGGAACATCGCCAGCGTGCCGAACACCACCACCGTCGATACCGCCACGGTCACCTGCTCGGCGCGACCGCGCACCACCGGCTCGGCGGCCATCACCGCCGCCGCGCCACAGATCGCGCTGCCCGCGCCGATCAACAGCGCGCTCTCGCGATCCATCCCGAACCAGCGGGTGCCGGCCCACCAGGCCAGCGCGAAGGTGCTGCCCAGCACCAGCGCATCAACCAGCACGCCGGCCACGCCGACCTGGCCGATGTCCTGGAACGTCAGCCGCAGCCCATACAGCACGATGCCGGCGCGCAGCAGCCACTGCTTGGAAAAGCCGACCCCGCACGCGGCCTGCGCGGCGAGGCGCGGATAGACGCTGTTGCCCAGCGCGATACCGAGCACGATGGCCAGGGTCAACGCGCTGATGCCGTGCGCCTGCAGCCATGGCAGCGTTGCCAGGCCCATCGCGGCCGCCGCCACCCCCGCGGTCAGCAGCAGGCCCGGCACGCGGCCGCGCCAGCGCTGGGCCAGGGACGTCGAGGGCAGGGCGGCGGTAGAGGTGTTCACGGCAACGCTCCGGTGGGATCAGGTGAACAGCGTGCGCGTCGGCAATGAACCTGTAAAACGCATTGTTCATCTGATTTCAACCAGTTCTATGCGTTAATGTCCGCCATGCACCTCACCTTGCGCCAATGGCAGGTTTTCGTGGCTGTCGCCGACGCGGGTACCACGGCGGCGGCGGGCACGCAGCTGGCGCTGTCGCAGTCGGCCACCAGCGCCGCGCTCAACGAACTGGAAGCCCACCTGCCCGCGCCGCTGTTCGATCGCATCGGCCGGCGCTTGGTGCTCAACGCGCACGGTCGGGCGCTGCTGGACCCGGCGCGGGCGCTGCTGGTCGCTGCCGCCGACATGGAGACCGTGGCCGGGGTCGGGCAGGACCGCACGCTCGACCAGGTCCCGCTGCAGTTGCGGATCGGCGCCAGCAGCACCATCGGCAACTACCTGCTGCCGACGCGCGTGGCCGCGCTGCTGGCCGACAACCCGCTGGCGCAGGTCGACCTGCGCATCGGCAACAGCGCCGACGTGGTGGCTGCAGTGCAACGGCTGGAGGTCGACCTGGGCCTGATCGAGGGCCCGTGCCATGAAAGCGGCCTGCAGGTGCTGCCGTGGCAGCGCGATGCACTGGTGATCGTCGCTGCGGCCGACGCGCCGCTCGGGCCGATGCCGGACCTGGCCACGCTGGCCAACGCGCGCTGGCTGCTGCGCGAACCCGGGTCGGGCACCCGCGAGGCGGTCGAGCAGGCGCTGCTGCCGCATCTGCACCACTTCGGCCGATCCATGCGGCTGGGCAGCACCGAGGCAATCAAGCAGGCGGCAGCGGCCGGGCTGGGCGTGGCCTGCCTGTCCGGCCACGCCGTGGCCGATCTGGTTGCGCTGGGCACGCTGCGTATCCTGGACACCCCGTTGCCGCTCCTGTCGCGGCAGCTGTGGGTGGTCCGGCACCCGGGCAAGCAGGTGCCGCCGGCATTGGCCACGCTGCTGGGCCTGCCGCCGGACGCTTTCGCGCACGGTTGAGCGACGCCGCGCACCGCCAGCCCGTACAATGGTCGGATGCCTCTGATTACTCTCCAAAAMGTCGACTTCAGCGTCGGCGGCCCCTTGTTGCTGGAAAAAGCCGAACTGTCGATCGAGCCGGGCGAGCGTATTGCCCTGATCGGCCGCAACGGCGCCGGCAAATCGACCCTGCTCAAACTGCTGTCCGGCGATCACAAGCCCGATGACGGCGAAGTCCGCGTGCAGCAGGGGGTGCGCATCACCCGCCTGGAACAGGAGGTGCCGCACGGTGCCGCCGGCAGCGTCTTCGACGTGGTCGCCGATGGCCTGGGCGAGCTGGGCCAGTGGCTGGCCGAGTTCCATCACCTGAGCATGGCCGACGACTTCGACGGCGATGCCTTGTCGGCCGTACAGGCCAAGATCGACGCCGCCAACGGCTGGGGCCTGGATCAGCGCGTCAGCGAGACCCTGACCAAGCTCGACCTGGACGGCGATGCCGAATTCGCGCGCCTGTCCGGCGGTATGAAGCGCCGCGTGCTGCTGGGCCGCGCGCTGGTGTCCTCGCCGGATCTGCTGCTGCTGGACGAACCCACCAACCACCTGGACATCGAAGCCATCGACTGGCTCGAAATGTTCCTCAAGAACTGGAACGGCAGCGTGGTGTTCGTCACCCATGACCGTCGCTTCCTGCGCGCGCTGGCCACCCGCATCGTCGAGATCGACCGCGGCCAGGTCACCAGCTGGCCCGGCGACTGGGCCAACTACGAACGCCGCCGCGAAGAGCGCATGAACGCACAGGCGCAGGAAAACGCGCGCTTCGACAAACTGCTGGCGCAGGAAGAAATCTGGATCCGCCAGGGCATCAAGGCCCGTCGTACCCGCGACGAAGGCCGTGTGCGCCGCCTCAAGGCGATGCGCAACGACCGTTCGCAGCGCCGCGAGCTCGGCGGCAACGTGCGCATGGAAGCGGCGCAGGCGGAGAATTCCGGCAAGAAGGTCATCGACGTCAAGGACATCTCCTTCGCCTTCGGCGAGCGGGTGATGGTCAAGGATTTCAGCACCGTCATCCTGCGCGGCGACCGCATCGGCCTGATCGGTCCCAACGGCAGCGGCAAGACCACGCTGCTCAAGCTGCTGCTGGGCGACCTGCAGCCGCAGGGCGGCGAAGTACGTGCCGGCACCAACCTGCAGATCGCCTACTTCGACCAGTACCGTGCGGTGCTGCGCGAAGACTGGACGGCGATCGAGAACGTGGCCGAAGGCCGCGATTTCATCGAGTTCAACGGCAAGCGCAAGCATGTGCACGCCTACCTGCAGGACTTCCTGTTCTCGCCCGAGCGTGCGCGCGCGCCGATCACCCGTCTGTCTGGTGGCGAGCGCAACCGCCTGCTGCTGGCCAAGTTGTTCGCCCAGCCGTCCAACCTGCTGGTGATGGATGAACCGACCAACGACCTGGACGTGGAAACCCTCGAACTGCTCGAAGAGCTGCTGAGCGACTACACCGGGACCCTGCTGCTGGTCAGCCACGACCGTGACTTCCTCGACAACGTGGTGACCTCCACCATGGTCATGGAAGGCGACGGCGTGGTCGGCGAATACGTCGGCGGTTACACCGACTGGCAGCGCCACGCGGCACGCGTGGCGGCCGCCGCCGCGTCGGCACCGGTGGCGGCGGCCAAGCCCGTTGCGGCTGCATCGGCTGCTGCCGCCCCGGCCGAGCCCAAGCGCAAGCTCAGCTACAAGGACGCGCGCGAGCTGGAACAGTTGCCGCTGAAGATCGAAACGCTGGAGAAGGACGTCGAAGGCCTCACCGCCGCGATGAACGCCCCGGCGTTTTACCAGCGCAGCGCCGCCGACATGGCCGCGCACACCCAGCAGTTGGGCAAGGTGCAGGCGGAACTGGATGCCGCCTACGCACGCTGGGAAGAGCTGGACGCCTGATCCGGCGATCGACGTAGAGCCGACCGTTGGTCGGCTTGACGATGCGGGACGTGTGGAACCGACCGCAGGTCGCCCGCACGCGAAGAACCGAACGTTGGTCGGCCCCATGCGTAGAGCCGACCGTTGGTCGGCCTCACACGTAGAGCCGACCGTTGGTCGGCCTCACACGTAGAGCCGACCGTTGGTCGGCCTCACRCGTAGAGCCGACCGTTGGTCGGCCTCACACGTAGAGCCGAC
>NZ_JBFULO010000252.1:0-5440 GCF_054049855.1 Stenotrophomonas sp. P5_B8
GGGTGAAGGCCGCGTCACAGCGAGGGAGCGAATACTAAAGACTTCTGAAAATTCGTCAAGGCTTTTTTCGATCTTTTTCATCGCAGCGTCATCGTTGCGTGCTGCTCGACATCACGTGCGGCAGCACGCGCGTTGCGCGTGCTGCCGCGGCCTTGCTAACAATGCATCTCTTGTCGTCAGGAATGCATGCGATGTCTGCCCTCCCCAAGCGTTCGTTGTTGCGCGATGTGTCGTTGCCCGCGCTGATGGCCGGCTTCATTACCGTGTTGGTCGGCTTCGCCAGTTCGGCGGTGATCGTGTTCCAGGCCGCCCGCGCAGTCGGTGCAACGCAGGCGCAGATCGCCTCGTGGATGTGGGCGTTGGGATTGGGCATGGGCATCACGTGTATCGGACTGTCGCTGCGCTACCGCGTGCCCGTGGTGACGGCCTGGTCCACCCCGGGTGCAGCGATGCTGGTAGTGGGCGCCGGTGCAGTGGGCTACAGCGATGCGATCGGTGCGTTCGTGCTTGCCGCGGTGCTGGGGATGATCGCCGGCTTCTCGGGGATCTTCGCGCGCGTGATGCGGCGAGTGCCGATGGCACTGGCCGCCGGGATGCTGGCCGGTGTGCTGCTGCGCTTCGGGCTGGAGGTGTTCGTCTCCATGCAGACGCAGTTGGGGATGGCAGTGGCGATGTTCGTCACCTGGCTGGTCGGTCGGCGCCTGTTCCCACGCTATGCGGTGATCGCCACCTTGCTGGTGGGTGTAGCGGTGGCGGCTTCTCAGGGACTGCTGCACATGGAGACGGTGCGGCTGGAGCTGGCCACGCCGGTGTTCACCTGGCCGACGCTGTCGTGGTCGGCAGTGATCGGCGTTGCCCTGCCCTTGTTCGTGGTGACCATGGCCTCGCAGAACATCCCCGGCGTGGCGGTGATCCGTGCCTCGGGCTACGACACGCCGATCTCGCCGGTGATCGGCTGGATCGGGGTGGCCAATACGCTGCTGGCGCCGTTCGGCGCTTTCGGGTTGAACCTGGCGGCGATCACCGCGGCGATCTGCATGGGACGGGAGGCGCACGAGGACCCGGCGCGGCGTTACACCGCAGCGGTGGCCGCCGGTGGCTTCTATATCGTGGTGGGCCTGTTCGGGGCGACGGTGGCGGCGGTGTTCGCCGCCTTCCCCAGGGAACTGGTGGCCTGCGTGGCCGGTATTGCCCTGTTCGGCACGATCGCCAACAGCCTGTCGATGGCGTTGCGCGAGGAGGCCGACCGCGAGGCGGCGCTGGTGACGTTCCTGGTCACCGCCTCGGGGGTGTCGCTGGCCGGGATCGGTTCGGCCTTCTGGGGACTGGTGGCCGGAGGTATCTGCCTGCTGGTGCTGCGACCGCGCACGCCTGCCGGCTGAGTCGGGTCACTCGCCGGCCAACACCCGAATCAGGACATACAGAACGAACCCCAGCCCCAGAGCCACCTTGCTCACGCCGCCACGGCGGTCGAGTTCGGCAGCGATGCGTGCCGGTTGATCGCGGTAGCGGGCCTCGGTGCGGGCCACCAGACGCCGGCAGTGCCACAGGTACACCGCGTTGGCGGACAGCCCGAGCAGCACTTTCGTACCGACCAGCAGGACCAGGCTGCCGTTCTCACCGATCCAGCTGAACGCCACGGCGGCCCCGACGCCGAATTCCAGCACCAGCATCAGCGCGGCCGCCAGGTAGAGGCGCCGATACAACAGCCAGAAGAAGTCGAACAGGAAGGCCGGCCAGTGCCAAGGGCGCGGCCATCGACCGGTTGGGGCATCCAGATGCCAGCGGCGGGCATACACCCCGAAATTGTCGCCGACCGCCCTGGCCAGTTGCCGGTGCCGGTCGTGGACGCCGGCCGCACGCTCGATGGCCAGGTCGATTTCCGCCTCGATGACCGCGGCCGCAGGCGCGGCATACGGGTCGTGGGGGCTGGCACTCACAACGGCAGCACCGAGAACGTCTGCTGCAGCACGTGGCGCCCCCCCGGCGCGAGGGTCACCACATCCGGGCCGGCGTTGGCCGCTTCCAGGCAGACATAGTTGCGCCAGCCGCTACCGACGTCGGCCATCTTGGCCGCGCCGGCTTCGCCCGGGTTCCAGGCCACCAGCGAGCGGCTGCCCTGGGTGGTGATCTCGATGCGCCGCTTCAGGGTGGGGTCCTTGAGGACATAACGGCCACCGGCCTGGGTATAGATGCGATCGCTGCGGCCCGGGTCGCGCGGGTCGCGCAGGTTCCAGTCGCCCTGTTGGACGCGCGGGGTGGCGTAGTCCTCGAACTTGTCCAGGTAGGTGAGGCCGTCGAGCCCCTGCACGTCCACGCCGGTGGCGTCGCCCACCTTGAAGTAGTTATGCAGGGCCTGGGTGAAGCGGACCGTCTGGGCGCTGGTGTTCTCGGTGACCAGGCGCTGTTCCAGGGTGCGGCCGATGCGCAGCTCCATGTGCAGGCKCAGGGCCAGGTTGTCCAGCGTGGGCGGGGCGAGCGAGAGCACGAGCGTGCCATCGGCCTCGCGCCGCGCGTCCTTCAGGGTCCACGGCAGGGTGCGCACGAAGCCGTGCGAGGGCACGTCGCTGCCCTGCCCCTGGCGGCCGAAGAACGGCCAGCACACCGGGCTGCCACCACGGATGGGTGTGGGCAGCGCCTGCGCGCTGGGCGACAGCCACAGCACGTCCTGGCCGCCCTTGGGGATATAGGACAGCAGCTGCCCGCCGAACACCGCGATGGCGGCGGTCGCGAACGGGGTCTCCACCTTCCAGGCATCGAAGCCCTGCACCTTGCCCAGGCTCAGACCTTCGACCTTGGGCAGGGCCGCGCCGGGGCCGGCCGGGGACTGCATGAGGCGGGCGTGGTTAGGCGGCAGGGTAAACACGGTGGATGCAGGCATGGCGGTCGGCGGGGTCTTGATGGGAGGGGCGCTGCGCAGGGCGGTGAGGATGCGTTGACCGGCGCGGCCGTCGGTGGTGGTCCAGCCCAGGCGCTGCTGCTCGACCTCGATGGCGCGGCGGGTGGCGGTGCCGACCATGCCGTCGGCGGCGCCGATGTCATGCCCGCGGGCGAGCAGCAGGGTCTGCAGCTCACGGCGCTCGCGGCGGCCGATGCCGGGATCGTCGGTGGGCCAGGCCGCCACCGTGCCGCTGCCGCCGCGCAGGCGGTCGGCCAGGGTGGCGATGGCCAGCGCATAACTTTCGGCGGCGTTGTAGGCGTAGATCGCGTCGTAGTTGCGGAACACCAGCCACGCCGGGCCCTTGGCGCCGGTGGGCAGCAGCAGGGCGGCGTTGCTGTCGGCGGGCAGGCCGGCAGGGGCGAGCGCGCCACCGCCGACCGGGACGATGCCCAATGCACGCCAGTCGCCGAGCGGCTTGCGCTGGGTGCGCCCGGCCAGCGACGGGTTGAAGCCCGCCGGCAACGTGACCTCGATTCCCCACGGCTGGCCGCTGCGCCAGCCCGCTTTGGCCAGGTAGTTGGCGGTGGAGGCCAGGGCATCGGGAATGCTGGCGACGAGGTCGCGGCGACCGTCGCCATCGCCATCCACGGCGATGCGCGCATAGGTGGAGGGCATGAACTGGGTGTGCCCGAAGGCGCCGGCCCAGGAACCGGTGAGGCCGTCGGCCTGCAGGTCCCCGGCATCGAGCAGCTTGAGCAGGGCCAGCAGTTCGCCGCGGAAGAAGGGCTGGCGGCGGCCGTTGCACGACAGCGTCGCCAGCGACTGCAGCAGCGGACGCTTGCCGAACACGCGGCCGTAATCRCTCTCCACGCCCCAGACCGCGACGATCGTGGCCGGATCGACGCCGTACTGGGCCGATACCCGGTTCAACAGATCGCGATGCTCGACCAGACGCGCGCGGCCGTCGTCCACCCGCTGGCTGTCCACCAGCGCGGCCAGGTAATCCCACAGCGGCGTGGTGAACTCCGGTTGCGCGTCCAGCAGCGGCAGCACGCTCAGGTCCGGGGTGAGCCCGGCGGTGAAGCGGGTAAAGCCGGCGGCACGGATGCCCTGCTTGAGCGCCTGCGGTTGCAGGGTGGCCAGGCAGCGGTCGAAATCATCCTGTGGCGCGGCGGCGACCGGGGCGCTGGCCAGGCACAGTGCGCCGAGCAGCCAGCCGGGGAGAAGCCTCATTGGCGGGAATCCTTGCAGCCAAGTGGACCTGCATCATAGCGGGCTGGCGCCGATCAAACCGGCGCTTCAGGCCGGTTGCAGCAGGCGCAGGCCGAACGCCGGCGCGGCGGCATTCCATTGCGCAGTGACGCGAAGACCTGCCTCGGCGACCAATGACGCGAACGAGACGTCGGTGTACTTGTGGCTGTATTCGACGGTCATCGCTTCGCCTTCGGCAAAATCGAAGGGGTGCCCGGCTACATGCACGCGCTGGGCGCGGGTGCTGACCAGTTCGGTTTCGATGCGCAGGCGCGCCACGCTGTAGCGCGCCCGGTGCTGGAAACCATCCAGGTCGAAGTCGCTGCCGATCTCGCGGTTGAGCCGACGCAGCAGATTCAGAGTGAACTCGGCGGTGACGCCAGCGGCATCGTTGTAGGCCGCTTCGATCAGCGCCGGGTCCTTGTGCAGGTCGATGCCGATCAGGGCCATGCCATCGCGCCCCATCGTCTGGCGCATCGCCTGCAGCAAGGCGACCGCGTCGGCGTGGTCGAAGTTGCCCAGCGTGGAGCCGGGGAAGAACAACAACCGTCGCGCGGGTTCGCGTTGCGGCTCGGGCACCTGCACCGGGTGAGTGAAGTCTGCGCAGACCGGGAGCATCTCGATGTCCGGCAGGGCCTGCGCCAGCCGCGCGATGCTGGCCAGCAGCGCCGCGCGCGAGATCTCGATGGGGGTGTAGGCGACCGGATCGGCCAGCGCGTGCAGCAGCAACTCGGTCTTGCGACCACTGCCGCTGCCAAGCTCGACCACGTGCAGGCGTGGGCCGACCACCTTGGCGATGGCGGCGGCGCAATCCTGCAGCAGCTGCAGCTCGGTGCGGGTGGGGTAGTACTCGGGCTGGTGGGTGATCTGCTCGAACAGAGCCGAACCGCGCGCGTCGTAGAAATACTTGGACGGCAGCTGGCGTGGCGTGGCGGACAGGCCGTGCAGGATGTCGGCGGTGATGCGGGCGCGATCCGGCTGCAGGTCGGTGAGCGCCTCGAGCGCGTCGCTGACCGTACTCACGCCAGGTCCCTTGCCAGGCGCACGCCGGCGAACTGCCAGCGTGCGGAGGGCGCGAAGAAGTTGCGGTAGCTGGCGCGGACGTGCCCGTCCGGGGTGGCGCAGCTGCCGCCGCGCAGGATCCATTGGCCGTTCATGAATTTACCGTTGTACTCGCCGAGGTTGCCGGCGAAGGGGCGAAAGCCCGGATAGGCGCCGTAGGCGCTGCTGGTCCATTCCCAGACATCGCCGAACAACTGCAGGAGGGCGTCATCGTCGCCCTGCCCGTCTGGGGCGATGCCGGCAGGG
>NZ_JBFULO010000253.1:0-5439 GCF_054049855.1 Stenotrophomonas sp. P5_B8
TACCGGCGCAAATCTTTGCCCCGGGCACTGTGCCGGCGTATTCGAACTACGGCACCAGCCTTGCCGGCTACATCGTCGAGCGCGTATCGGGGCAGCCATTCGTCGACTACGTCGAGCAGCACATCTTCGTGCCGCTGCAGATGCAGCACGCCAGCTTTCGTCAGCCGCTGCCGCCTGCGTTGCGTGGCCGGGTCTCCCAGGGCTATGCACTRGGATCGGGCCAGCCGCGCGACTTCGAAGTCACCCCGTCCGCGCCGGCCGGGGCGATGTCGGCCACGGGCAGCGACATGGCGCGTTTCATGATCGCGCACCTGAGCGCGGCGGGCGGTCACGACACGGCCATTCTGAAGGCAGCGACCACTCAACAGATGCTGACGCCGCAGACCCGCTTCGCGCCACCACTGAACACCATGGCACTCGGGTTCTACGAGATCGACGTCAATGGTCAGCGGGTGGTGTCCCACGCCGGTGACACCTACTCGTTCCACTCGCAGCTGTTCCTGTTCCGCGACCACGACGTCGGCCTGTTCGTCGCGCTCAACAGCGCCGGCGCCAACGGCGTCACCGGCCCGATCCGCCGTGAGCTGCTGGAGAACTTCGCCGACCGCTACTTCCCGGCAGACGCCCCCGCCGCGGCACCGCAGGTAGACGCCGCGCTGGCCAGGGAACAGGCGCGCCAGCTGGCCGCACCGAGCTATCTCGATTCACGTCGCGCCGAAACCGGCATCGGCCGCACCGGCATCCTCACTCAGACGCGGCTGGAGGCGCTGGACGATGGCAGTCTGCGCCTGCCGCGCCTGAAACAGCCCAACGGACAGCCGTCCACCTTCAGGCCGATCGCACCGTGGTTATGGCAGGCGAACAACAGCGAGCTGCGCCTGGCCGCCATCCTCAAGGACGGAACGCCGGTCGGCTTCGCGGTCGACGCGTCCTCACCGTTCAACGTGTTCCTGCGCGCGGAAGGTTACCGCTCGGCGGTGTGGCTCAAGCCACTGCTGACCGCTGCCATGGCGGTACTGGCGCTTTCCGCGCTGGCCTGGCCCGTCGCCGCGTTCGTCCGCCGTCGTCATGGCCGCGTGCTGGCCTGGCCGCGCAGGACGCTGCTGGCCTATCGCCTGAGCCGCCTCGCGTGCTGGTTCATGCTGCTGGTACCTGCAGCAGCCATGGCGTTGATGGCGTGGGCGGCCGCGGATTTCGCCCGCCTGGACGACCGTCTCGATCCGGCGGTGATCGGGCTGGGCACCGCCTCCGTGATCGCCATCGTCGGCGGGCTCGCGGCGATGACCTGGAACCTGCTGCAGACGCTGCGCGGCGGACGCGGCTGGCTGGCACGCCTTTGGGCCGTGCTGCTGCTGATGGCCGCCTGCGTGCTTGCCTACGCGCTGGCTCTGATGGGCCTGGCCGACTTCGCTCTCAACTACTGACCCGTCGCCCCGCTTCGGGGCTGGAGACATCCTGTGAAACTCACCCTGCAGATCGACACGCTTGCATTGCTGGCTCCGTTCCGGATCAGCGGTTACGTTTTCGAACACGCCCAGGTGCTGCGCGTGGAACTGGAAGACGGCGGCCATCGCGGCCGTGGCGAAGCCAGTGGCGTGTACTACCTCGATGATGCGCCAGAGCAGATGCTGGCCACGCTGGAACAGCTGCGTGCGCGGATCGAAACCGGCATCAGCCGCGCCGACCTGCAGCAACTGCTGCCCCGCGGCGGCGCGCGCAACGCGCTGGACTGCGCATTGTGGGATCTGGAGGCGAGCCGGACCGGCAAACCGGCCTGGGCGCTGGCTGGGTTGTCGCAGACCCGGMCGCTGCTGACCACCTGGACCCTCGGCGCTGATGATCCGGCGACGATGCAGTCGATCGCCACCGGGCGTTATGCGGCCGCCAAGGCGCTCAAGCTCAAGCTCAGTGGCGAACTGGATATCGATAGCGAACGCGTGCGCGCCGTCCGCAAGGCGCGCCCGGAGGTATGGATGGGCGTGGACGCCAACCAGGGCTACACCGTGGACGTGCTGGACGCGTTGATGCCGGTGCTGCTGGACAACGGCATCAAGTTGCTGGAACAGCCGCTGCAGCGCGGTCGCGAAGCCGAACTCAAGGGCTTCGCACGACCGCTGCCGTTCGCTGCCGACGAAAGCGTTCAGGACGCGGCGGACATCGAAGCGCTGGCCGGTCTGTTCGACGTGATCAACATCAAGCTCGACAAGGCCGGCGGACTCACCGAAGGCCTGGCCATGGTCGACAAGGCCCGTGCACTGGGCATGCAGGTGATGGTCGGCAACATGATCGGCAGCAGCTGGGCGATGGGCCCGGCCTTCATCGTGGGCCAGCATTGCGACGTGGTCGATCTCGATGGCCCGCTGTTCCTGCGCGAGGATCGCGTCCCGGGCCTGCGCTATGACGAGGGACGGGTGCATTGCGAGGACGCGGTGTGGGGCAAGGGGGTGCAGGCATGAGCATGACATCGCGGCATCCGCGCACCCTCAGCTGGCGCGCGCTGGTGGCCGGCCTGCTGCTGACCTCCAGCGCCGTGTTCTCGCCGCTGCACGCACAGGCCCCGCCGCCCGCCGCCGCGCCGCAGCCTGCAGCCACCCGGGCGCCTGACAGCGTCACTCCCCCGCCGGCCGCCACCGGCACGCTGGATGCAGCCCGCGTCGACACCTTCCTGGACGGCCTGGTCCCCTACTTGATGGCGCAGGGCGATCTCGCCGGTGCCGTGGTCACGGTGGTCGAGAATGGCAAGGTCGTCACAGAGCGCGGCTTTGGTTTCTCCGATGTCGAGAAGCGCACGCCGGTCGATCCCAAAACCACCCTGTTCCGCCCCGGGTCCATCTCCAAACTGTTTGTCTGGACCGCGGTGATGCAGCTGGTCGAACAGGGCAAGCTGGATCTGGACGCCGACATCAACATCTACCTGGACATCAAGGTCCCGGCCAACGGTGCGCCGATCACGCTGCGCCAGATCATGACCCACACCAGCGGTCTGGAAGAGCGCATGCGCTACCTGATCGTGCTGGGCCCGGACCATCCGGCCAACCGCGACAACTTCCTCAAGGAATGGGTGCCCAACCAGATCTCCGCACCGGGCACCACGCCGGCGTATTCCAACTACGCCACCGGCATCGCCTCGTACATCGTCGAGCGGGTCAGCGGCCAGCGCTTCGAGGACTACGCCAGACAGCACATCCTGCAGCCGCTGGGCATGCAGTACGCCAGCTTCGAACAGAAGCTGCCGGCCGAGCTGCTGCCGCACGCCGCCAAGGGCTATCTGCTGGGCTCGGGCAAAAGCTACCCGGCCGAGAAGAACACCGCGCCGGGCGTGGGCGGTCTGTATGCCTCCGGCTCGGCGATGGCACGTTTCATGATGGCCACGCTCAATCATGGTGAGCTCGACGGCCAGCGCATCATGCGCGCCGAGACCAACGCACAGATGCTGACCCCGCAGCCGGCGATCCTGCCGCACCTGCCGCGCATGGCCCTGGGCTGGATGGCCTCGGACACCGGGGGCTACGACACGCGCTCACACGGCGGCACGATGCTGTTCTTCTACTCGTGGCTGTGGATGATCCCGGAACGCAACATCGGCGTCTTCGTTTCCACCAACAGCGTGGGGCGTGATGCGGCCGGTTCTGCCCTGCGCGCCCAGGTGTGGGAGCGCTTCGTCGAGAATTTCCTGCCGACCCTGCCGATCGAACGCGCCGGCCCGGGCGTGGATGCTGCCACGGCCCGCTCGCACGCCGCTGCGCTGGCCGGGACGAGCTGGCAGAGCACGCGCCGTTCGGACAGTTCCTATCTGCGCATGCTGACGCTGTTCGCACCGATCCGCGTGCACCCGCAGGATGACGGCACCATCACCGTGGATGGCCAGAAGGGCCTCAACGGCCAGCTGCTGCGCTGGCGCGAGGTGTCGCCGTGGTTGTGGCAGCAGGAAAACGGCCGCGGCCTGTTGGAAGTGAAGGTCAAGGACGGCCGACCGGTGTACTTCTCCGGCGGTCCGTTCGCCTCGGTGTTCGGCTTTGAACCGATCCCCGGCTGGCGTTCGCCGGCGTGGCTGCGCCCTGCGCTGTTCGTCGCGCTGGGGCTGCTTACGCTGTCGGCCGTGCTGCGCGTCGGTGGCGTGTTCGTGCGCCGCTACTACCGTGTCAGCGCGCCGGCAGAAAACCGCGGCCTGCGCTGGCTGCAGACGCTGTCGATCACCACGCAGCTGGGCACCGTGGCCGCCTGGGCGCTGTACGTGAAATCGATCGCTGGCCCGGGCGCGATCTCGTCGTACACCAACGGGCCGTTGATCCTGGTGCAGGCGCTGTCCTGGCTGAGCGTGTTCGCGGCAGCGGCATTGGTCTGGGTGGCGATCCGCACCCCGGCCAGCTGGCCGCGCGTGCGCCGCTACGGCGCCTGGGTGGTCGCACTGGCAGGGCTGGTGGTGGCGTTCGTTGCCATTACCCAGCGCCTGATCAGTACCGGCCTGCAGCTCTGACCCACGGATGCCCCGCCCGATGAGCATCGCTGCACCGCCCAGGGCCTGGTTCGGGCAGCCGCCAGGCCTGACCATCCTGTTCCTCACCGAGATGTGGGAGAAATTCTCCTACTACGGCATGCGGGCGCTGCTGGTCTATTACATGACCAAGCAGCTGCTTTTCTCGCAGGAGCAGGCCTCGATGGTCTATGGCCTGTACACCGCGCTGGCCTACCTGAGCCCGGTGTTCGGCGGCCTGCTCGCCGACCGCTGGCTGGGCAAGCGGCATGCGGTGATCCTGGGCGGGGTGATCATGGCGTTCGGCCACTTCCTGATGGCCTTCGATGCCCTGCTGTATCCGGCACTGCTGGCGATCGTACTTGGCAACGGGCTGTTCCTGCCGACCCTGCCGGGCCAGGTCGGCGACCTGTACCGGCGCGATGATCCGCGTCGTGGCTCGGCGTTCAACGTGTACTACGTGGGCATCAACCTCGGCGCGTTTCTCGCGCCGCTGGTCTGCGGCACGCTGGGAGAGGTGTATGGCTGGCACGTCGGTTTCTCGGCCGCCGGCATCGGCATGCTGCTGGGCCTGGTGGTCTACATCAGCGGCCGACGGCACCTGCCACCGGATCCGCCGCGCAGCGAGCGCGCCACGCTGCCCTTCTCCGCGCTGTGGCAGCCGACCTACCGACCACTGCTGCAGCTGATGACGATGATTGCCGGATTGATCGTGGTATTCCGACTGGCCTACGAGCAGATCGGCAACACCATCGCGATCTGGCTCGATACCGGCGTGGACCGCGTGATCACCGCCGATTTCACCGTCCCGATGACCTGGTTCTTCTCGCTCAATCCGCTGCTGGTGTTCCTGATCACACCGCTGCTGGTGCGGCGCTGGACGCGGCAGGCGCGCGAGGGCCGCGAGCCGGCCGCACTGACCAAGATGGCGATCGGCGCTGCCGTGGTCGGCCTGTCATTTGCGC
>NZ_JBFULO010000254.1:0-5438 GCF_054049855.1 Stenotrophomonas sp. P5_B8
CAATTTGCGCCCTAAGCTCGGAAACTACCCCTACCCCTTGCAGCTCCTGGATGAATGTCTTCCGCAAGGAATGGAACCCACGCTTCGCGGGCTCCCAGCCCTTCCCCACCTCAGCCAGGTGCCGACTGAAGGCCTTGGTGATCCAGTTCCCTTGCCCGTTTACGGCCGTTGCTTTGGCCGCCGGGAATAGTCTCGTCTCACCTGCCTCGCGCTTCCCGTCGACCCACTCCAAGAGTCCCATCTTGAGCAATTCAGGATGTAGCGGCACGGTGCGAAGGCTCACTTCGGTTTTCACCTTCTGGTGCTCGCCGTCGTCTGAGATGCGGATACACGGGATGCCATCCTCCTCAAACACGTCCTTGATGAGGAGTTGACCGACTTCGGACGCCCTGGCACCGGTGTAGAGCCCAATGAGGGACGCCCAGCGGGCCGATTCGGACAGTTTGGCCAGTGCCTCGGGCGCGAACAGCGCCCGGATCTGCGCCCTATCGTAGGCTTTGAAACCCAGCTTCTTGCGGGCGCGCTTCTCGCGCTGGGAATAGCTCACATGGCCGGAGGCTGGGTTGTCGCCACGCGGGTAGTGACCAGAGGCCATGGCCCACTCGAAGAAGCCGCCCTTGCCGCCGATGTAGGACTGCTTGTTTGTCAGGGTCGGCGTGGAAGCCCCCTTCTCCCGCATGTCCTGATACCAGCGGGCCAAGTCCGAGCGCGTGATCGCGTGGACCTTGGCCTTTGCCCCCAAGAACGCCACCAATGCCTCGATCGCGGTCTTCTTGATCGTGTAGGTCTTGGGCAGAGTTGAAGGCTTGAGCGTCGCCAGGAAGGCGTCGCGCGCCTTTCCCAAGGTGATCGTCTCGATGGCCTGGGCCGGTGGCGTTGCGGATGTGCAGGTCACCTGCGGCCAGATCTCGCGAGCCGGTCCCCGGCGGGCTGCTGAAGGCTGCTGGAGCGTGGCCGCCATCGCTTCCAACTCCATGAGCTGCCTATAGAGCTTCAAGTCCTTGGGACTGTCGATCTGCCATTGCTCCGTGACCGTCCCGTCCGWTGCCCGGGTGCGGTTCAACGTGAGCTCGCGMAGGTTCTCAGCRCTCGTCAAACGATCAATSAGRAGGTCAGCATCCGTTTTGSYGAGCTTGGCCACGCGTTGATCCTTCAACTGTGCGAAGAGYCGAGCATAGCCTGCRCCCAGCACGACYGCACGCACRTGGGCCTGAGCYAGGTCTTTCGTTCGAAGGRTGCGTTTGATCAGCCGGCAGTCGAGCACGGCKTGRAGGTCRACRGGAACRCGCTGGACGAASGACCAGCGACCGGTCTCGGACCGACTCAAATGGTGAGGGATGCGCATGCGATTGTCGCCTCTGCATGCTTTCCGCCTGCCAATCAGGACACATCAAAAATTCATATTTAGAATCAATGAGTTATACGCGATTGGCGGAGAGAGTGGGATTCGAACCCACGGAAGGTTTGACCCTTCGCCGGTTTTCAAGACCGGTGCCTTAAACCGCTCGGCCATCTCTCCGTATCGGTAGCGCTGTCTGCGCACCGCGTGCCCAGGTCATTTCAACCCCGGCATCCGGTCGGGGCAGCGCCCCGTCCGGCATGGCTCCCCGGCACTGGCCGGGGGTCGCATTCTCGCATTTCAGGTGGGTTTTGCCCACCCGGCCGGTGCCGGGCTCAGCCCGCATCCACCGCCAACGCACCCAGCGCGCTGGCCTTGATCTTCTCCTTGGCCCGCTCGCACGCGCCACCGCAATCCAGGCGCGAGGCCTCCAGTTGTGGCGGCAGGTGTTCGGCCAGGAAGTCGATGAACACCCGCACCGCCGGCAGCAGGCCGCGGCGCGAGGCGAACACGGCGTGGCACACGCCCTGCGGCAGCGACCATTCCGGCAGCACCACTTCCAGCTCGCCGCTGCGCACGGCATCGGCGCAGACGGTCTCGGGCAGCATGGTGATGCCGAAGCCGTCCTTGACCATGCTTTGCAGCAGCGGGAAATCGAAACCGGCCACGCGTGGCTGCAGGTCCACGCGGCGCACCGCGCCTTCGGGGCCGTGCAGTTYCCAGCGCTGGCGGGCTTCGTCTTCGCTGATGCTCAGGGTGACGTGGTTGGCCAGTTCGTCCGGGTCCTTGGGGCGGCCGGCACGGTCGAGGTATTTCGGGCTCGCCACCAGCAGTTCCTGCACCTGGCCGAAGCTGCGCATGACCAGGCTGCCGTCGTCATCCAGCCGCGAGCGCACGCGCAGGGCGACGTCGTAGCCCTCGTTGATGATGTCCACGCGGCGGTTGCTGATGTTCAGCTGCAGCCGCACCTTGGGGTACTGGGCCAGGAACTTGGGCAGCAGCTTGGGCAGCTGCATCTGCGCCAGCGACACCGGCACGCTGGCGCGCACCAGGCCGCGTGGCTCGGCGCTCAGCCGGTCCACCACTTCGCGCGCGGCCTGGGCCTCGGCGAGCATGGTCTGGGCGTGGCGGTGCACGCTGGTGCCCACGTCGGTCACCGCGAAGCGGCGCGTGGAGCGCTGCAGCAGGCGTACGCCGAGGTCGGTTTCCAGCTGGCTGATACGGCGGCTCAGACGGGATTTGGGGATGCCCAGGGCGCGTTCGGCGGCGGCGAAACCACCGTGGTCGACCACCATGGCGAAGTAGTAGAGATCGTTGAGGTCTTGCATACCGAAGTTCCAGATATAGAACAATACGTGGTATTCAACCACCTTTATTCCAACCAAGCAACAACCTAACCTGTTTTCCGTCGGCGGCGCGTTGCCCGCCCCTCCCAGATAACAGGTGATTGCCATGAAGCTTCTCCACATCGATGCCAGCGTCCTTGGCGACAACTCGGTTTCCCGCCAGCTCTCGGCCGCCGTGGTCCAGCAGTGGCGTGACCAGGTGCCGGGCCTGGAGGTCACCTACCGCGACCTGGACGCCCAGCCCGTTGCGCACCTGCGCAGCAGTTCGCTGGCCCAGACCGACGCGGCCGAAGTGGCCGACGCGGCGCTGGTGCTGGAGCAGTTCCTGGCGGCCGACGTGGTGGTCATCGGCTCCCCAATGTACAACTTCAGCGTGGCCTCCACCCTCAAGGCGTGGATCGACCGCCTGGCGGTGGCTGGCAAGACCTTCAAGTACACCGATACCGGCCCGGTGGGCCTGGCCGGCGGCAAGCGCGTGATCGTGGCCAGCAGCCGCGGCGGCCTGCACACCGGCGCCCCGACCGACTTCCAGGATCCGTACCTGCGCCAGGTGTTCGCGTTCTTCGGCATCGACGAGGTGGAATTCGTGCGCGCCGAGGGCATCGCCTACTCGCCGCAGCACCGCACCGACGCGATCGCTCAGGCGCTGGCCGCGCTGCCGCAGCCGCGTGAGCTGGCCGCTGCCTGAGGTGTAACCCCACGCCACTCCCTCCCCCTCGTCGTGGTGCCGTGGTGCGCGGCGCCGGTTTTCTCTCCCTTGCCGGTGTTGCGCCTGATGGCCCCTTTTGGGGCCATCTTTTTGAGATCGCGGGTACGCACTTGGCCGCCGTTGGCTCGCATTGAATCAACGTGGAAAGCGCCAGCCACGCAGGGCGTGGCCCTACCCGCCCAGGAACAACGGAGGTAGAGCCACCCCATGGGTGGCTGCACGTGGTGCCCGAACGGTACGGCGGCCACCCATGGGGTGGCTCTACCTCCTGGATGCAAAAAACCCGCCTTTCGGCAGGTTTTTCGTTTCAGGCGATGGTCTCGATGCCGCCCATGTAGGGCTTGAGCGCGTCCGGCACGGTGATGCTGCCGTCGGCGTTCTGGTAGTTCTCCATCACCGCGATCATCGCCCGGCCCACGGCCACGCCGGAGCCGTTGAGGGTGTGCAGCAGTTCGGGCTTGCCGGTTTCCGGGTTGCGCCAGCGGGCCTGCATGCGGCGGGCCTGGAAATCGCCACAGTTGGAGCACGAGGAGATCTCGCGGTAGGTGTCCTGCGAGGGCAGCCACACTTCCAGGTCGTAGGTCTTGATCGCCGAGAAGCCCATGTCGCCGGTGCACAGCAGCACCTTGCGGTACGGCAGGCCCAGCTTCTCCAGCACCACTTCGGCGCAGCGGGTCATGCGCTGGTGTTCTTCGTCGCTCTGCGCCGGGGTGCAGGCGGCCACCAGTTCGACCTTSTCGAACTGGTGCTGGCGGATCATGCCGCGCACATCGCGGCCGCCGCTGCCGGCTTCGGCGCGGAAGCACAGCGAGTGGGCAGTCATGCGCAGCGGCAGCTGGTCGGCGTCGACGATGTCATCGCGCACGATGTTGGTCAGCGGCACTTCCGAGGTCGGGATCAGGTAGCGCGTGGACTCGCCCACGGCGGTCTTGAACAGGTCGTCTTCGAACTTGGGCAGCTGGCTGGTACCGCGCAGCGACTCGGCGTTGACCAGCGCCGGGACGTTCGTTTCTTCATAGCCGTGCTCGCCGGTGTGCAGGTCGAGCATGAACTGCGCCAGCGCGCGGTGCAGGCGCGCGATCGGGCCGCGCAGCACGGTGAAGCGCGAACCGGACAGCTTGGCGGCGGTCTCACCATCGAGCCAGCGGTTGCGGGCGCCCAGTTCGACGTGGTCGAGCACGGGGAAGTCGAACGCGCGCGGGGTGCCCCAGCGCTTCTGTTCTACGTTCTCGGTCTCGTCCTTGCCGGCGGGCACGTCGTCGGCCGGCAGGTTGGGGATGCCCAGGGCGATGGCTTCGATCTTGTCGCGCAGTTCGTCCAGGGCCACTTCCGAGGCCTTGAGCTCATCGGCGAAGGCGGCCACTTCGGCCATGATCGCCGAGACGTCTTCGCCCTTGGCCTTGGCCTGGCCGATGGCCTTGGAGCGGCTGTTGCGCAGGCTCTGCAGTTCCTGGGTACGCACCTGGATGCGCTTGCGGTCCGCTTCCAGCGACTCCAGCCCGGACACATCCAGCTCGAAACCGCGCGAGGTGCGCAGGCGTTCTGCAAGGTCGGCGGGATGTTGGCGAAGCAGGGCTGGATCAAGCATGGCGGTGGCAGGTGGGTTCGGGTACGGAGGGGGATTATCGCCTGTTACGCGGATTTCTGCCGCCCGCGCGCCGCCATGTACCCCTCAGTCATTGCCGGCGTGGCAGAATCGGGCTGTTCACAACGGTATGGCTCATGTCCGCTTCCCGCTCTACGTCTGGCAAGAACATCACCTTCCACCTGCCCCGCCGCAGCCTGATGATCGCCGGTATCGCCTTTGGCGTCGGCATCCTCCTGTTTCTGGTGGTGTGGCTGAGCAGCCGCAACGACGAGTTCTACAAGGCCGGCCCGGCGGCAACGCCGCAGCAGGTGGCCGAGATCGAGCCGCTGCCCGAACCCCTGCCCGCCGCGGCCGGCTCCAGCGACATGCCMGATGCGAAGGCGCTCCCGGCCAATGCGGAGAAGCCGCAGCTGGTGGAAACCGCGCCGCCCCCGCCGCCGGCCGCTGCCGCCGCCC
>NZ_JBFULO010000255.1:0-5419 GCF_054049855.1 Stenotrophomonas sp. P5_B8
GTCAGGTTGAGCATCGCCTTGCCGGCCTTGTTGCGCCCGGTCAGGTTCTCGAAGCGGGTCACGAAGCCGTAGCCGTGCGTGGAGGCCAGCACGAAGCGGGTGTTGTTCTCGCCACTGGCCAGGGTCATGAACGCGCTGCCCGGCGCCGGCGAGAAGCGGCCGGTCAGCGGTTCGCCGTTGCCGCGCGCCGAGGGCAGGGTGTGGATCAGGGTCGAATACGCGCGGCCCTCGCTGTCCAGGAACGCCACCTGCTGGGTGCTGCGCGCACGCACCGCCCCCAGCAACGCATCGCCGTCGCGATAGGACAGCGTGGACGGGTCCATGTCGTGGCCCTTGGCCGCACGGATCCAGCCCTTCTCCGACAGCACCACGGTCATCGGCTCGCTCGGCACCAGCTCGGTTTCATCGATGGCCTGCGCCGCGCCACGCTGTACCAGCGGCGAGCGGCGGTCATCGCCGAACTTCTTCGCATCGGCGGTGAGTTCGTCGCGGATCAGCTTCTTCAGCTTGGCCTTGCTGTCCAGGATCGACAGGATCTTGTCGCGCTCCTTGGCCAGCTCGTCCTGCTCGCCACGGATCTTCATTTCTTCCAGGCGCGCCAGCTGCTTGAGCCGGGTGTCCAGGATGTATTCGGCCTGTTCCTCGCTCAGCGCGAAACGCGCGATCAGCGCCGGCTTGGCTTCGTCCTCGGTGCGGATGATGCGGATCACTTCATCCAGGTTGAGGAAGGCCACCAGCAGGCCGTCCAGCAGGTGCAGGCGGCGCTCGACCTTCTGCAGGCGATGGGTGAGGCGGCGGGTGACGGTGGTGGCGCGGAACTGCAGCCACTCGCTGAGCAGCATCTTCAGGTTCTTCACCTGCGGACGCCCGTCCAACCCGATCACGTTGAGGTTGACCCGGTAGCTGCGCTCCAGGTCGGTGATGGCGAACAGGTGGCCCATCAGCTGGTCGGCGTCCACGCGGTTGGAGCGCGGCACCAGCACCACCCGCACCGGGTTGGCGTGGTCGGACTCGTCGCGGATGTCTTCCAGCCACGGCAGCTTCTTGGCGCGCATCTGCGCGGCGATCTGCTCGATCACCTTCGACGGCGATACCTGGAAGGGCAGCGCGTTGATGACGATGTTGGTCGATTCCTTGAAGTACGTCGCGCGCGCACGCACGCTGCCGTAGCCGGTTTCGTACATGTTCCGCAGGTCGGCCGGCGCGGTGATGATCTCGGCGAAGCTCGGATAGTCCGGTCCCTTCACGTGTTCGCACAGGTCGGCGATGGTCGCGTCCGGATCATCGAGCAGGTGCAGCAGCGCGCTGACGATCTCGTTGAGGTTGTGCGGCGGCACGTCGGTGGCCATGCCCACGGCGATGCCGGTGGTGCCGTTGAGCAGCAGGTGCGGCAGGCGCGCCGGCATCCAGGTCGGTTCTTCCAGGGTGCCGTCGAAGTTCGGGGTCCAGTCGGTGGTGCCCTGGTTGATTTCGCCCAGCAGCACTTCGGCGATCGGGGTCAGCTTGGACTCGGTGTAACGCATGGCCGCGAACGACTTGGGATCGTCGGTGGAACCGAAGTTGCCCTGGCCCTCGATCAGCGGATAGCGGTAGGAGAACGGCTGGGCCATCAGCACCAGCGCTTCGTAACAGGCGCTGTCACCGTGCGGGTGGTACTTACCGATCACATCACCGACGGTACGCGCGGATTTCTTCGGCTTGGAGGCGGCATTCAGGCCCAGCTCGCTCATCGCATAGATGATGCGGCGCTGCACCGGCTTGAGGCCGTCGCCGATGAACGGCAGTGCGCGGTCGAGCACCACGTACATCGAATAGTCCAGGTACGCCCGTTCGGCGTACTCGCGCAGGGGCAGCTGTTCAAAGCCGTGGAACGCGGGGCGGGCAAGATCGGTCATGCGGGATTGTTACCTGTGGCAAGGGACGGCGACGGCTGTCGCCCTCGCAGGCGGACGATTATCCGGATGCGGCCGGGGATGCCAAGCCGCGTGATGGATTGAGGGGGTGTCCGGTCCGTGCCAGGTAGCGCCCGGGCGGGCAGCCGAAGTGGCGGCGGAACACGGTGACGAAGGCGCTGGGGCTGCTGAAACCCAGCTCGTAGGCGATGTCGGACACGCTGTGCCCATCCGACAGACGCCGCAGACCCTCGGCCAGGCGCGCCTGCTGGCGCCACTGGGCGAAGCTGAGCGTGGTCTCGTCGCGGAAGTGCCGGGTGAGTGTACGCGGCGACAGCCCGGCCCAGTGCGCCCACTGTTCCAGGCTGCGGCCGTCGGCCGGATCGGCGATCAGCTGCGAGGCGATCCGCAGCAGCCGCCGGTCCTGCGGCATCGGCAGGTGCATGCGCTGGCGCGGCGCATTGCGGATCTCATCGAGCAGCACCTCGATCATGTGCTGTTGGCGCAGATCGGCCTTGGGGGTGGGCATCCAGCGGGTCACCCGCAGTGCCAGCGCCTGCAGCAGGTCGGAAATGGCAATCACGCAGGGCTCGTCGGGCAGGTCATGGGCCAGCGCCGGGCTGATGATCAGGCCCCAGCCACGCAGCGGTCCGGAGATGTCCACGGTGTGCGGCTCGCCCGGCGGCATCCAGCCGGCGCAGCCCGGCGGCAGCGACCAGTTGCCGTGGCGGGTGCGGGTGTTGAGCAGCCCGACCTCCACGCAGATCAGTTGGGCCCGGCGGTGCTCATGCCAGTCGATCTCGCGTTCCAGCCCGCGCGCGCTCTCGATCTGGAAGCCCAGCACCGGCACGCCGTCGTCGCGCTCGAGCCAGTCCAGCACCTCGTGGCGTACCAGCGGCGGGGGGAGTACGGCGTCCTCTGGCCTGAAAATGCTATTCATTGTCCAGATTGTAATACCGGGCCATCAGGGCTGGCTATTAAGGTGTCCCACCCCCATCAGCGTTCTGTTCGGTGCAACACAGCATTTTGTTCCAGATTGAATAGTTCCATTGAGAAATATATCTTCTGGAAGTAAAGTGCGCCGCATGATGATCTGTCCTGAAGCCACTCCCCCCAGCTTCGGCCTGTTGTTGCGCCAGGTGCGCGACGGCCTGGTCCGTCAGCTCGACACGTCGATGGCTGAGGAAAACCTCGGCATTGGTTTTACCCACTACCTCGGATTGAAGGTGCTCTCGGTCAAGGCCCCGTGCACCGCCAACGAGTTGGCCCAGGCCCTGGACCAGGTGCCCAGCGCGGTGACCCGCCTGCTGGACAAGCTGGAAGCAATGGGCTGTGTGCGGCGCGAGCCGCATGCCCAGGACCGGCGTGCGTTGCAGATCGTATTGACTGATGAAGGCCGCCAACTGTGGGCCCGGCTGAAGCAGCGCGGCGACCAGACCATCGACGACGCAATGCGCGATCTCTCCACGGACGAGCGCGCCCACCTGCTTTCCCTCATGACCCGTGTACGTGACTCCCTGATTAMGCCATGACCTCCTTCCCTGATCGCACTATTTCACTGCGCCCGTTGCGGCCGGTGCTGCTGTCCGTGCTGGCGCTTGCGCTGGCCGCCTGTGCCAGCAGCCGCGGCCTGGCGCCGCACGGCCGGCTGCTCGACCCCGACAGCCTGCAGACCCAGCGCACCCTGGCCGCCAGCGGGCTGAGCCAGCCCGGTTGGCCCGCCACCGACTGGTGGCGCGCGCTGGGTGATCCCCAGCTCGATGCTCTGATCGCCGAAGGCCTGCAGCGCAATCCCGGGCTGGATGCGGCCGATGCCCGCCTGCGCCAGGCCCGCGCGCAGATCGGTACCGCCCATGCCGACCGCCTGCCCAAGCTGTCCGCCTCCGGCGGCTACACCGGCGTGCGCCTGCCCGAATCCATGGTCGGCGACGAGCTGGGTGGCAGTTATGCCGGCAGCGGCCAGGCCTATCTGAGTTTCAGTTACGGCATCGACCTGTGGGGCGGCAAGCGCGCCGCCTGGGAAGCGGCCGTGGACAGCGGGCATGCCGCCGAAGTGGATGCCCAGGCTGCGCGCCTGAACCTGTCGGCGGCCATCGCCGAAGCCTACGCACAGCTGGGTTATGCGTGGACGCTGMACGATGTGGCCAGCGAAGAACTGGCGCGCTCGCAGAAGACCCTGGACCTGACCCGGCAACGGCGTACCGCCGGCATCGACAGCGACCTGCAGACCCGCCAGGCCGAAGCCCGGATCCCGGCCGCGCAGCAGCAACGGCAGGCCGCGCAGCAGCAGATCGACGAGGCCCGCACCGCGCTGGCCGCGCTGGTCGGGCAGGGCCCGGACCGCGGCCTGCAGATCGTGCGCCCGCAGATGCTCAATCCGCTGGCACTGCAACTGCCGGGCGTGCTGCCCAGCGAACTGCTCGGGCGTCGCCCGGATATCGTCGCCGCGCGCTGGCGGGTGGAAGCGGCCGGTCGCGAGATCCACGCGGCCAAGGCGCAGTTCTATC
The DNA here is from genome assembly GCF_054049855.1 of Stenotrophomonas sp. P5_B8. Classification (NCBI taxonomy): domain Bacteria; kingdom Pseudomonadati; phylum Pseudomonadota; class Gammaproteobacteria; order Lysobacterales; family Lysobacteraceae; genus Stenotrophomonas; species Stenotrophomonas sp. P5_B8. The sequence continues at coordinate 4,400 of NZ_JBFULO010000255.1, forward strand.
CCAGCCTCAACCTGACCGCGCTCGGCGGGGTCGTGTCCAGTGAAGTGGACCAGTTGCTCAAGAGCGGTTCGACCTTCGCCTTCCTCGGTCCGGCGCTGAGCCTGCCGATCTTCGACGGTGGCCGCCTGCGTGCCAACCTGGACAAGACCGATGCCCAGTACGACCTGGCCGTGGCCGACTACAACCAGTCGGTGGTCAATGCACTGCGCGATGTGGCCGACCAGGTCAACGCGGTGCGCTCGCTGGCCGACCAGGCCGCTGCGCAGGCCCAGGCGGTAAGCACCGCACGTGCCGCCCATGACCTGGCCGACCAGCGTTACCGCGCCGGCATCGGCAGCTACCTGGACGTGCTCAGTGTCGAAGAGCAGTTGCTGGCCTCCCAGCAGCGACTGGCCGAGCTGCAGTCGCGTCAGATCCTTGTTTCGGTGCGACTGAGCCAGGCACTGGGCGGCGGCTTTACGCCGTCCAGCGACGCTGCCCCGGTTGCCGCCACCCCCGATTCCACGCATTCCTGAGACACATCCCATGAGCCAGACATCCGCTCCCGCTGCCGCCCCGGCAGCTCCGTCCCGTCGCGGCAAGCTGCTGCGCGGCCTGTTGGTCATCGTGGTGCTGCTGCTGGCCGCGCTGGCCCTGTGGTACTTCATGTTCGGCCGCTGGTTCGAAGATACCGACGATGCCTACGTGCAGGGCAACCAGGTGCAGATCACCCCGCTGGTGAGCGGCACCGTGGTGGCGATCAACGCCGATGACGGCATGCGCGTCGAACGTGGCCAGCTGCTGGTGCAGTTGGACCCGGCCGATACCGAGGTGGCACTGCAGCAGGCCGAAGCCAACCTGGCCAAGACCGTCCGCCAGACGCGCGGCCTCTACCGCAGCGTGGAAGGCGCGCAGGCGGATTTGAACGCGCGCCAGGTGACCTTGAAGCGGGTCCGCGAGGACTTCAACCGCCGCAAGGGGCTGGCCGCCACCGGTGCGATTTCCAACGAAGAACTGGCCCACGCCCGCGACGAGCTGGCC
>NZ_JBFULO010000256.1:0-5407 GCF_054049855.1 Stenotrophomonas sp. P5_B8
CTGCTTCTCCGGTCCACGCTGCCGCGCCGGCCCGGACCTCCCTTTCCATTTCCGGCTGCGCTGGGCGCTACCGGCTCCCTGCCGCAGGTCATCCAGACCTCGGCGAGAGCCGACTCTACAAGCAATGACGCCGGGACGACAAGACCGGTCACCGGTGCGGGCGGTGAGCTGCCCAAGCCGCGCGCAGTGACGCTCAGCTCAACCAGAAACAGCCTTGGCGCGCTTCCAGACGGCTTCGAATTCGGTGGCGGTGATGCTGTCATCCGAATCCAGGTCCAGCCAGGACAAAGGCTGATCGGACATCGGGAAGCGCGCATCGGCCTGCCCGGATTTGTCGGCCCAGACCAGCACGCTGCGGTAGCTTTCGACCTGCCGCACGATCACATCGCCCTGTGCCTCAAGGTAAATCGTGCCGTGGCCGATGTCCGATTCGGCGGGGTGTTTGTAGTGTTTCCGGGGCGTGGTCATGACGGAAGCTCAGGGCTGAATATGGGGAGGGCGCGAAATATACCGCGATCCGGGCGGGTCTGGCGCCGTTGTCCAGGGCTGCCACGCGTGGCGTGGCACTACCGGCGGCGTGAGGTGGTGCGCGGTTGCAGGGCATCCAGCGCGCTGGCATTGCGCCGTGCCCAGTCGTAGATCAGCTCGATCGGCTCCACCAGCTGCCGGCCCAGCGGTGTCAGCGTGTACTCCACTGCCGGCGGCACGGTGGGAAATTCGGTGCGCAGCACGATGCCTGCGGCTTCCATTTCGCGCAGGGTCTGGATCAGCATTTTCTTGGAGATCGCCGGCAGGCTGCGGTGCAGCGCATTGCTGCGCGCGGCGCCTGCATGGCGCACGGCCAGGGTGTGCAGCACCATCGAGGTCCATTTGGTGCTGAACAGCTCCAGCACCCGCCGCGGGGCGCAATCCTCGCGCCATTCTTCGTCGGGAGTGCCGGTTTTCATCGCGTGGTTACCATTTGGTGCCTTCTTTCGTGCGGTGCGCGCCTATCCTACTGTGTGCGCCTGAAACAGAATGAAAAGGCCATATCGTGACGAACAAAGCGTTGGTAGTCGGGGCGACCGGCATCGTGGGCAGTGCATTGATCCAGCGGCTGCTGGACGCCGGCTGGGAGGTCCACGGACTGGCCCGCCGTCCAGACCAGCTGCCCAAGGGCGCGCAGGGCGTCGCCGCGGATCTGCATGACGCCGCGTCCACCCAGGCGGCACTGGCAGCGCTGGCACCCACCCATGTATTCATCACCACCTGGTCGCGCCAGGCCAATGAGGCCGAGAATATCCGCGTCAATGCGGCGATGGTGCGCAACCTGCTGGACGCGTTGCGGCCGGCCGGCAGCGTGCGGCACGTCGCGCTGGTCACCGGGCTGAAGCATTACCTGGGGCCGTTTGAAGCCTATGCGCAGGGTGCCTTGCCACAGACGCCGTTCCGTGAGGAACAGCCACGGCTGGCGGTGGACAACTTCTACTACGCACAGGAAGACGAGGTATTTGCCGCTGCAGCGCGCGACGGCTTCAGTTGGAGCGTGCATCGCCCGCACACGGTGATCGGCGCGGCGGTGGGCAATGCCATGAACATGGGCACGACGCTGGCGGTGTACGCCACGCTGTGCAAGCGCAGCGGGCGTCCGTTCTACTTCCCCGGCTCGCCCGCACAGTGGGACGGGCTGACCGACATGACCGATGCAGGTCTGCTCGCCAGACACCTGCTGTGGGCAACCCAGACGCCCGCCGCCGCCAACCAGGCCTTCAACGTGGTCAATGGCGATGTGTTCCGCTGGCGCTGGATGTGGTCGCGGATCGCGACGTGGTTCGATCTCGAGCCGGCCCCCTTCACCGGCGAGGTGCGTCCGCTGGAGCAGCAGATGGCCGGTGATGCCGCCGCATGGTCGGCGCTGGCGGCCGCCCATGGGCTGGTCGAGCAGGACATCCATCGCCTGATCTCGCCGTGGCACACCGACGCCGACCTGGGCCGGCCACTGGAAGTGGTCACCGATATGTCCAAGAGCCGACGGATGGGCTTCCTGGACTACCAGCCCAGCGACGATGCGTTCTTCGCGCTGTTCGAGCGATTGCGCGCGCAGCGGCTGATTCCGTAGTCGGACGCGGCATGGGGTAACGGATCCGTGGCACCGGATGCACGACGGACTAACGCCCGTCCGCACTACCCTCGGTGACGAAGTGTGGCCCCCGCCGCATGCKTTTCCCGCGAGGCAGCCACCGTGCCACATCCGTCCCCTTGCCGCATCCTGCTTGTCGAGGACAACGATGCCCTCCGCGCCAGGACCACCACGATCCTGGATGCGGACGGTTTCGACGTCGTGTCCACCGCCAACGCCGAATCCGCGCTGGATCACCTGACCGGCGCGACGTCGTTCGATCTGCTGTTCTCCAGCATCGGCCTGCCGGGCATGGATGGCTGGAGCCTGGCAAAGCGCGCCAGCCGGCTGTATCCGACGATGCCCATCCTGCTGATGACCACCTATGCGGGCGAAATAGACGATCGCCCGCACTTTCTGTACCCCGGCGTGAACCTGATCCGCAAACCCTTTACCGCCGAAGAAGTGCTGGGTTCGGTACGCGACCTGGCCTGAGCCGGGCCGGATGATCAGGCATTGACGTCCACTACCGTGCGGCCCTGCACGCGCCCTTCCAGAACCTGCGCGGCAATGGTCGGCACCTGCGCCAGTCCGATCACCTGGGTGGTCCGTGCAAGCTTGGCAGGATCCAGATCGGTGGCCAGACGCGCCCACGCCTGCCGGCGTGCCGCCAGCGGTGCGTTGACCGAATCGATGCCCGCCAGCGTCACGTTGCGCAGGATGAAGGGCAGCACCGAGCCCGGCAGGTCGGCCCCCTGCGCCAACCCGAACGCGGCGACCACACCGCGATAGCGGATCTGCGCCAGCACGTTGGCCAGGGTGTGGCTACCGACCGCGTCGATGGCACCGGCCCAGCGCTCTTTGGCAATCGGTGCACCCGGCGCGGACAGCGTGTGGCGGTCGATGATCTCGGCCGCGCCCAGTTCCTTGAGATACGCCGATTCTTCCAGGCGGCCGGTGGACGCCACCACGCGGTAGCCCAACCCCGACAGCAGTGCGATGGCGATGGAGCCCGCGCCGCCGTTGGCGCCGGTCACCAGGATGTCGCCGCTGTCCGGGGTGACCCCGCCATGCTCCAGGGCCAGTACCGACAGCATCGCCGTGTAGCCAGCGGTGCCGATCGCCATCGCATCCCGGGCGCTGAAGGCATYGGGTACCTTCACCAGCCACTCGCCGGGCACCCTCGCCTTCTGCGCATAACCGCCATGGTGGGTCTGGCTCAAGCCATAGCCGTTGACCAGCACGCGATCGCCGGGCGCGATACCGGGGTAGTTCGAGGTCTCGACCACGCCGGCCAGATCGATGCCAGGGATCAACGGGAAGCTGCGGATCACCGGCGAGCGGCCCGACAATGCCAGCGCGTCCTTGTAGTTGACCGTGGAGTACGCCACGGCCACGGTAACGTCGCCGGGCATGAGGTCGTGCTCTTCCAGGGCCACGATGTCAGTGGCAATCGTGTCGCCGGTTTTGCGGGCAAGCAGGGCATTGAACGTCATGGCGGTCTCCGGGGGGGTGCTTCCACTGTGCGGTGAAATCGCCCGGGCATCCAGTCGAAGGCCGCTTCAAGAATTACTAGACGACCGGTCTAATGGAGAGTACAGTCCATCCCATGAGCCCTGCACCCGCCATCGACACCAGCGACGTCCGCGACAAGATCCTGGCCACCGGCCAGCGGATCATGGGCGGCAAAGGGTTTTCCGCCGTCGGCCTGAACGAGGTACTGACCGCGGCCGGCGTGCCGAAGGGCTCGTTCTATCACTACTTCGGGTCCAAGGACGCCTTTGGGGAAGCCCTGCTCGAGGAGTACTTCGCCGCCTACCTCGCCGACATGGACCGCATCTTCCGCCAGACCGGCCAGACCGGTGCGCAACGGCTGGACGCGTATTTCCAGGCGTGGCGGGACAACCAATCCTTCGAAGAGTGCCAAGGCAAGTGCCTGGCGGTGAAGCTGGGTGCCGAGGTTGCCGACCTGTCCGAGAGCATGCGGGCGTCACTCAAACGCGGCACTGCCGCGATCATCGAACGGATGGCGCATGCGATCACCGCCGGCGTAGCCGACGGTTCGCTGGCGCCCGACGACCCGGCCGATGGCGTGGCGCAGAGCCTGTATCAGCTCTGGCTGGGTGCCAGCCTGATGGTCAAGATCGTCCGCCACACCCAGCCGTTCGACGACGCAGCGCGCACCACCCGCAGGATTCTCCACCCCTCCCATTGACGGGAAGGCCACGCAGCAGGCGATTCATCGGCGACCTGCTTTTTTCACACCCGTTTACTAGACGACCGGTCTACTGTTCTCCCCATCCCGCATCGACCCCCAAGGAGCACCACCATGAAAGTCCTCATCGTTCTTACCTCCCACGACCAACTCGGCAACACCGGCCGCAAGACCGGCTTCTGGCTCGAAGAGCTCGCCGCGCCCTACTACACCTTCAAGGACGCCGGTGCCGAGATCGTGCTGGCCTCGCCCAACGGCGGCCAGCCGCCGCTCGACCCCAAGAGCAACGAACCCGATTTCCAGACCGAGCTGACCCGTCGCTTCGAGGCCGATGCCGATGCCAATGCGCAACTGGCCAACACCGTCCGCCTGGACAGCATCAACCAGGCCGACTTCGACACCGTGTTCTATCCCGGCGGCCATGGCCCGCTCTGGGACCTGGCCGAAGACACCCACTCCATCGCGCTGATCGAATCGTTCATCGCCGCTGGCAAGCCGGTCGCCCTGGTCTGCCACGCCCCGGGCGTGCTGCGTCACGTCAAGGCCGCCGATGGCACGCCGCTCGTTGACGGCAAGAAGGTCACCGGCTTCACCAACACCGAAGAAGAAGGCGTCGGTCTTACCAAGGTGGTGCCGTTCCTGGTCGAGGACACGCTCAAGGCGCTCGGCGGCGACTACTCCAAGGGGCCGGACTGGGGCTCGTATGTGGTGCGCGATGGCCTGCTGATCACCGGGCAGAACCCGGGATCGTCGTCGGAGACGGCGGCGGTGCTGATGCAGCAGGTGGGTGCTGAAGCGAAGCGCTGAGGCGATTGGGCCGGTGCCGCGTGTGCGGCACCGGACACCTGGACTGGGAGCGGCACCGACTGCTCACAGTGCTACGCCCGCGTTCGAACGGCCTGCGCCACCCCGCTGCAGCGGACCTCAAGGTCGGCTCGGCGACGAACGTCGCTCAACGGCCCGGCGCCTGCTTGCCCGTCTCATGTTCCTGCGCTTCCAGCGCACTGGCAAACCGGTCCATCAAACGCACCAGGTCCGCCACCTCCTGCGGCGCCCACGACTGGAAGATATGCCGTCCGATCCGCTCACGCGCC
>NZ_JBFULO010000257.1:0-5405 GCF_054049855.1 Stenotrophomonas sp. P5_B8
GACTGCAGCAGGCCGCGCACGCACAGGGTGGCGACTGCGCGGTGTCGACCTATTTCAGCCGGCTGCAGACCAGCGGACGGCTGGAAACGGTCTGGGCCAGCCTGCTCGACCAGGTGCCATTGCGGCCGATGGTGCAGGACGGGGTCGGGGTGGCCGGTGCGGGCAATGTGCAGGAACTGCGGCCGCTGCTGGCGATGCTGAAACAGCGCGGCGTGGCCTTCGATGCGATCGTGGAGCTGTTCCGCGAACTGCCCGGCGAGAACACCGACGGCACCCAGTTCAAGGGCGAAACCGCCGATGCCGCGCGCATCGAACGGCAACTGGCCTGGGCCCGCGACAGCGGTGCCGAACATGTGCTGGTGTACGCGCTGGACCCGTGGCTGTCGCAGGACACGCCGCAGGCCAAGGCATTGCGCCGGCACTGGGGTCTGTAGGGCGTCCCCCGGTACCGACCAACAGTGGGTACCGGCAGGTTCGTGCCGTACGCGCGTTACAGCGTCCGGCCGATGATCTCGCGCAGGATCTCGCTGCTGCCACCGAAAATGCGCAGCGCGCGCGCGTCGGTCCAGGCGCGACCGATGCCGTACTCGCTGCTGTAGCCGTAGCCGCCATGCAGCTGCAACAGGTCATCGAGCACCGTACCCTGCAGTTCGGTGGCGTTGAGCTTGGCCATCGCCGCCATCGTGGCATCCAGCCGCCCCTGCATCTGCTCGCCCAGGCACTGGTCGAGGAAACTGCGCAGCATCGCCAGTTTGGCGGCCGCATCGGCGAGGACGAAGCGGGTGTTCTGGTGGTCGATCAGGAAGCGCCCGAACGCCTTGCGCTGGCGCACGTAGGCCACCGTCTCGGCCAGCATGCCTTCGGCCGAGGCCGCCGCACGCAGCGCGATGGCCAGCCGCTCGGCCGCCAGTTGTTCACCCAGATAATCGAAGCCGCGCTGCGCTTCACCCAGCAGGTGCGACGCGGGCACCACCACGTTGTCGAAGAACAGCTCGCTGGTGTCCTGCGCGTGCTGTCCGATCTTGGGCATCGGCGCGCCACGGGTGACGCCGGGCCAGGAAGTATCCACGCAGAACAGCGTCAACCCGCGCGCACCCAGCTCCGGCGCGACGGTCGCCACCACCACCACCACATCGGCATTGCTGCCGTTGGTGATCCAGGTCTTCTGGCCGTTCAACAGGTAATGATCGCCCTGGTGCTCGGCGCGGGTACGGATCGCCTTGAGGTCGCTGCCGGCGCCGGGTTCGGTCATGGCGATGGCACCGATCGCCTCGCCACGCGCCATCGCCGGCAACCATGCATCACGCAGTGCGTCGCTGCCGTACTGCATCAGGTACGGCGCCACCATGTCCGAATGGATCGAAAAACCGATGCCCAGGTAATTGGCGCGCGCCAGTTCTTCGGTCACGCACGCGGCATGCCCGTAGTCGCCGCCCAGGCCGTAGGGCTCGGGCAGCTGGCAGTTGAGCAGGCCGGCCTCGCCCGCGGCGCGCCACAGCGACCGCGGGGTGATGCCATCGCGCTCCCACTGTGCGTAATGCGGCGCGATGTCGCTGTCGATGAAGCGACGCACCTGCGCGCGGAACAGGGCGTGGTCGTCGCGGAAAACGGAACGCTCGGACATGGGATCAGCGGCCCACCGCATCGGTGCCGCTCAGCTGGCCCTGCAGCACCGGGGCAGCGGCCGTGCCGGTCAGGAACAGGCTGTAGTGATCGCCAGGCTGCAGCGCCGGCAGCGCCAGCGGTGCGCTGTCCTTGCTGCCGCAGCCAGCGACCAGGCGCGCCTTGACCGGGTTGATGCCGCGCGCGCTGCTGCTGCCGGCCGCGACGGCGGGGAACACCACCGCGCCCTTGTCGGCCATGGCCAGGCGGCCCTGCGTGCAGCCGCTGGCGAGGTTGTAGAACCGGATCTCGGCCTTGAGCGCGTCGCTGGTGCCGCCGCCATCGGCCAATACCGCCAGCGGTTTGGTCGGCGTGGACGCATCCAGCACCAGCGTAGTGAAGCTGCCGGCGGCGACCTGGGCCTGGCTGCGGGCCTTGCCGGCCACGCGCAGGTTGAACGGCTTGCCGCCTTCGACGATGGCGTAGCGGGTGGCGCGGGTGGCGGGGCCGATGCTCTGCTCGGCACCGTTGCCGACGGCGACCTTGAGCGCGGCGCTGCCCGGGTTGAGCACGCGGACGAAGGCCGAACCGGCCGGCGGCCGCGGCGCATACAGCTGCGCGAGACGGCCTTCCTGGCCCCCCTGCTGCGCGTGGGCGGCCAGCGGGGAAAGCGCGAACAAGGCGGCGGCGAGCGGGATCAGGGGGAGCTTCATGGTCTGGGTTCCTGGCTGCGGAGCGTGCGCGCCAAGGCATAGCGCTGCTCCAGTTGTCTGCGGTCGACCTTGTTGCTGTTGCCGGTGGGCAACGCATCCACGGCGATCAGTTCGGAGGGAATCATGTAGGGCGGAACGCGGCGGCCGAGCTGTTCCTTCCAGTCCTGCAGCGCGGCCGGCAGCGGCTGCACCAGGCCGTCGCCGGGCTGGGCCAGTTCGACGAAGCCGATCATCCGCACCAGGCTGCCGTCGGGGCGGCGCAGCACCACCGCCGCACCCGCCACCACGCCGTCCAGTGTCGACAGGCAGGCGTCCACTTCGGCCAGCTCGATGCGGTAGCCGTTGAGCTTGATCTGGTCGTCCTTGCGGCCGCGGAAATACACCCGGCCCTGTTCGTCAAGATCGCCGAGGTCGCCACTGCGGTAGGCGCGCTTGCCCTGGTGGTCGAACAGCACGCCCTGGTCCAGGTCCGGACGATCCAGGTAGCCGCGCATGACGTGGTCGCCGGCCATGCAGATTTCGCCATCGTCGATGAACACCTCCGCATAGGGCTTGGCCACGCCGATCGGGAACGGGTTGGGGGCGGCCGCGCGCAAGGCCGGATCGATCTCGACCCAGGTGGTCGAACAGGTGGCCTCGGTGGGGCCGTAGGAATTGATGATGCGCGCCTGCGGGAAGCGCGCCCACAATTCCTCTGCCACGCGCGGGGTCAACGATTCGGCGCCGAACACGAACACCTGCAACGACGGCAGATGCTCGGCATTGAAGCGTGGGTTGAGCATCTGCTGGCGTACGAACGAGGGCGTGGAGGCCCACACCGCCACCGCCGAATGGCGCAGGTGTTCAACGAAACGCTCGCTGTCGGCGATCACCTCGCGCGGGCACAGCACGCAACTGCCGCCCAGGCCCAGCGCACCGCACAGGTCGAACAGCGAGAAGTCGAAACTGAAGAGCATCTGGTTGAGGAACGCCGGTGCCTGGCCCAGTTGCAGGCAGTCGCGGATCCAGCCGGTGAACAGCGCCACGCTGTCGCGGCCGATCTGCACGCCCTTGGGGTCCCCGGTGCTGCCGGAGGTGAACATGACGTACGCCAGGTCCGGCACGCGCAACGCGCGCGGTGCATCGGCGCCCGGCCCGAAGGTATCGGTGGCCGCATCGTAGACCGCGCCGGCATGGGTCAGCTGGGTGATGCGCTGCAACCGCGCGGGCGGATTGATGGTGTCCACCGGCACGTAGGTGACGCCCATCTGCAGGCAGCCGAGCATGGCCACCACGAAGGCGGACTGCTTGTGCCCGGAGATCACCAGGGCAAACCCCGGCCGGACCCCCGCGACCTGCGCGCGCACGATCCAGTCCAGGGTGGCGCGATGCAGTGCGGCCCAGTCCAGCGTGCCGTCTGCATCGTGCAGCGCTGGCGCATGCGCGGCATGGTCCAGGTCGACGAAACGGCAGTTGTCGAAATCGAATCGCATGCGCGCAGCTCCTGCAGGGGGGATACGGCTCAGCGCTGGTGCGCGGCCACGTAGTCGGCCAGCACCTGCACCGAGTCGACCAGTGCATCGATCTCATCCACCGGCAGGGTCACGCCGAGGCGGTCTTTGACCTCAACCATCAGCTGCACCTTGGACATCGAGTCGAACAGCGACTCCATGTATTCGTCCGGCTGCACGCGGGTGCCGATCACCGCCTCGACGATGTCGATCAACTGGGTCTGGAGGGTCTGGATATCCATCGGGTTCACCTTGTCAGAACTGGAAATAGAGGAAACGGGATTCTTTGTGCAGGCTCAGCAGGCACAGCAGCAACATCAGCAGCATGACGCCCAGCCACGGCAGGTTCGGCTGCCAGCGCATCCACGCGCGCGGCGCCGGGTTGGGCTTGGCCAGCGAGGGCGAGTACACGCCCATGATCTGCTGCGCGTTGGGCGTGGCCCAGACGATGACCAGCAGTACCACGATGTACACCAGCTGCAGATGATGACCCATCAGCAGCCGCCAGCCGTCGGCCAGGCCCATGCGGCCCAGGTAGCCCAGCTGCTCCATGCTTTCCCAGCCACGGACGCCGAACATGCCTTGCACCAGTTCCCAGGCATCGTGCACGCCATCGGCACGGAAGAACGCCTGGGCCACCAGCACCGCGCCGAAGGTCAGCAGCACGTAGCCGGCGTGCTGGTACCAGCGCAGCTGGCGCAATGCGGCCGGTTTGCGGCCGCCGACGAACACGCGCCAGGCGTGGTTGATGGAGAGGTAGCCGGCATGCAGCAGGCCGAAGATCAAGAACTGCAGCCCGGCGCCGTGCCAGATGCCGGCCAGGCCCATCGCCCACACCGTGGGCAGCACGATCATCGACAGGAAGCCGCCGGCCGAGGCCACTGCGGTCGGGCCGGTGGCGCGGCCATGGCGGGTGCGCCAGCGGGTCACGGCCATGGCCACCGGGTAGTACAGGTAGGCGGTGATGTAGCGGGTCAGGGTCATGTGCCAGCGCGCCCAGAAATCGATCACGCTGGTCGCCTTGTACGGCGAATTGAAGTTCAGCGGGAACCGGATGCCGAACATCCGCGCCAGCCCCAATGCCATGTCCGAATAGCCGGAGAAATCGAAGTACAGCTGCAGCGCGTAACTCAGCGCGGTGGCCCACGCGCCCCAGAACTGGACATCGCCGGTGGACGCGAACCCGGCATCGGCATACGGGGCGATGGTGTCGGCCAGCAGCACTTTCTTGGCCAGCCCGATCACGAACAGCATGCCGCCCACCGACAGGTTGTCGGCATGGAAGCGGTAGGTTTCGCGCTTGCTGAACTGCGGCATCATCTCCTTGTGGTGGAGGATGGGCCCYGCGATCAGGTGCGGGAAGAAGGTCACAAACAGCACGTAGCTGAGCGGGCTGCGGTCGTTGACCACGCCGGCGCGGCAGTCGAGCAGGTAGCCGATCTGGGTGAAGGTGAAGAAGGAAATGCCCAGCGGCAGGATCAGCGCATCCATGGGGCCGACGTTGAAGCCCATCTCGCCGACGAAGTTCACCATCGCCGCGAAATACTTGTAGTGCACCAGTAGCAACAGGTCGGCGGCCACGCCCAGCGCGGTGGCCAGC
>NZ_JBFULO010000258.1:0-5391 GCF_054049855.1 Stenotrophomonas sp. P5_B8
GGCAGGCGGCGCGGCGAGCGCATAGGATGTGCGGTGATGACCGGTACCGACGCCCCCTTCCTCCGCACCTTGTGCAGCCTGCGCTGGCTGGCCGTGGCCGGCCAGGCCGCGACCATCCTGGTGGCCACCTGGGTGCTCGGGCTGGAACTGCCGCAGCGCCCGTTGTGGGCGGGCGTGGCCGCGCTGGCGCTGTTCAACCTGTACGCGCAGCTGCGGGTGGAGAGCGCCGATACCGCGCCAGTGACCGCCTTCTGCCACATCCTGGTCGATGTGACCGTGCTGACCTGGATGGTCGGCTGGAGCGGCGGCATCGCCAATCCGTTCGGTTCGCTGTTCCTGATCCTGATCGCCCTGGCCGCGCTCGCACTGCCGCTGCGCTGGACCCTGGCCGTGGCCGCCAGCTGCCTGCTCGGCTACGCGGTCAGCGGCATCTTCGGCCTGCCCTTGCCCGCCGGCTGGTTCACTGCAATGCAGATGCACCAGTGGGGCGTGGTCTGCAATTTCCTGCTCTCGGCCACGGTGGTGCTGGTGTTCGCCACCCGGCTGGCGATGGCGCTGCGCCAGCGCGAACACGAACTGGCGATGTTGCGCGAGCGCTTCGTGCGCAATGAAGGCATCGTCGCCCTGGCCACCCACGCCGCCTCGGTGGCGCACGAACTGAACACCCCGCTGGCGACGATGACCCTGCTGGCCGACGACATCGCCGACCAGACCAACAGCAGCGAAGTGCGCGACGACGTGGACACGCTGCGCGAGCTGCTGGTGCAGTGCCGCGAACGGGTGCTGGCGCTGGCCCGGCCCGCCGCCGGCGACGCGCCCGGCCGCGACCACGTAACCCTGCCGCAGGTGCTGGAGCAATGGCGGCTGGTACGCCCGACCATCACCCTCAAGCGCAACGACGACGCCCCGCTGAAACTGCCGCTGGACCCGGGCATCGGCCACCTGTTGATGGTGCTGCTCAACAACGCGGCCGACGCCGGCGAGAAGGCCGAGCGCCCACAGGTGGACCTGACAGTGCGTATCGAGGGCGATGACCTCATCGGCGAAGTGCGCGACTACGGCCACGGCTTCGACGCCCGCCAGGCGGTGTTGCCCGGCACCCTGTTCAACAGCGGCAAGGCCCAGGGCATGGGCGTGGGCCTGGCCCTGTCCCACGCCACCATCGAACGCCTGGACGGCGAACTGTGGATGCGGCCGGCCAACGGTGCCGGCACCCGCGTCGGCTTCCGCCTGCCTTTGACGCCTCCGGAGACTTCCGCATGACCTTCCCCGCCCTGCCCGCCGCCAGCCATGGCCTGCTGGTCGACGACGACGAACTCTACCTGCGCACCCTGCAGCGCAGCCTGGCCCGCAAGGGCCTGGAAACGGTCACCGCCAGCGATACCGCCTCGGCGTTGATGCTCGCCCGACAGAACCCGCCGGCGTATGCGCTGATCGACCTGAAGCTCGGCGCCGAGTCGGGCTTGTCGCTGATCCAGCCGCTGCGCGCGTTGCGCGAGGACATGCGGATCCTGCTGGTCACCGGCTACGCCAGCATCGCCACCGCAGTGGAGGCGATCAAGCTCGGCGCGGACGATTACCTGCCCAAGCCGGCTACGGTCCCGATGATCCTGCGTGCGCTGGGCGAAGAAGACGATGGCCCGGCCGACGACGGCGACATGGAGCCACCGGATGCGATGACCCCGATCAGCCGCCTGCAGTGGGAACACATCCAGCAGGCGATGCATGAGACCGGCGGCAATGTATCGGCCGCCGCGCGCCTGCTCGGCATGCATCGGCGGTCGCTGCAGCGCAAGCTGGCCAAGCGACCGAGTCCGGAGCGGCCGTAAAGCCCCCTATCGCGCGAGCCTCGCGGAACAAGGCAGCCACGCCTGGCGTGGCGCTACCGCGTGGGAATCAGCCCTGCGTGTGCGGGGCGTGCTGCGGGTTCTGCTGGCGTAGCTGTTCGTCATTGCTGCGTTCGCGCGCAACCGACTGCGCATCGGCGGCCTGCACCCGCTGGAACGAGGCGTCCACCGGCGTCTGCACCGCGTCGGCGGTCGCCGTGTGCGCCCGCAGGTGGGCCGGATTGTCCAACGCGCCCTGCACCACGAACACGTACTCGCCCGGCTTGGCTTCAGTGCCCTGCTGGCTGAGCACCACGTGATCGACCCGGCTCAGGCCGTTTTCCTTGGCCAGCGGCAACAGGCTGGCGGTGAGGCGCTCGCTGGTGTCATCGAAACTGCGCCCATGTTGGGCGTCGATGGCGGCCACGCCGTCGCGGATCTGCTGGTACATCGCGTGGTCGGGGTGCCCGGCCTGGTCGGGCGTGGGGCGAGGTGCGGGGGTGTCCTGGTGCATTGCGACTCCTGTCTGATGGTGGGCCGGCACCGACCCGTGGCCGACACCGGCGAGAGACTCAGGCCTTCAGCCGACCCAGCACTTCCAGCGTCACCGGATCGGTGATCGCATGCGCCTGGCCCTGCAGCGCCGGCAACAGCTGGCTGGCCAGCTGCTTGCCCAGCTCCACCCCAAACTGGTCGAAGGCGTTGATGTTCCAGATCAGCGACTGCACGAACACGGCATGCTCGTACATGGCGATGAGCGCGCCCAGCGACTGCGGGGTGAGCGCGTCGAGCAGGATCAGCGTGCTCGGCCGGCCACCGGGATACTCGCGGTGCGGATCGTCGCTGCCCTGGCCGTTGGCCAGCGCTTCGGTCTGCGCCAGCAGGTTGGCCAGCAGTGCCTGGTGGTTGACCACATAGGGGTCATCGTTGTGCACGCAGCCGATGAAATCGGCCGGGATCACGCTGGTGCCCTGGTGCAGCGCCTGGAAGAAGCTGTGCTGCACGTCGGTGCCCGCCCCGCCCCACCACACCGGCACGGTGTCGCTGGCGACCGGGCTGCCATCGAGCTGCACGCGCTTGCCCAGGCTCTCCATCACCAGCTGTTGGAGGTAGGCCGGCAGCAGCGCCAGGCGCTGGTCGTAGGTCATCACCGCATGGGTGGCATGGCCGAGCAGRTTGCGGTTCCAGATGTCGGTCAGSSCRTGCAGCACCGGCAGGTTCTGCGCCAGCGGCGCGGTCAGCGCGTGGTCGTCCATCTGCGCGGCACCGGCCAGCAGCTGTTCGAAGCGCTCGAAGCCGATCGCCAGCGCGATCGGGAACCCGACCGCCGACCACAGCGAATAACGCCCGCCCACCCAGTCCCACATCGGCAGCACGCGGCCGGCGGAAATCGAGAAAGCCTTCGCGGCACGCTCCGGGTTGGCGCTCACCGCGTACAGGCGCTCGCTGCCCCCCARCCAATCGTGCAGGATCTGCCCGTTGAGCAGGGTTTCCTGGGTGCCGAAGGTTTTGGAGATCAGGATGCCGGCGGTGGTCGCCGGATCCAGCGTGGCCAACGTGCGCTGCATGGCCGCGCCGTCGACGTTGGACACGAAGTGCACGCGGAAGCGCGCGCCGGTGACCGGCCGCAGCGCATCGGCGACCAGGCGCGGACCCAGGTCCGAACCGCCGATGCCGACGCTGACGACGTCGGTGACGTTGGTGTTTTCCAGCGCGGCGATCAGCTCGCCCATCTGCGCGCGTACCTGGGCGGCCGTGGCGAACGCATCGCCGGCGACCGGCGCACCGCTGAGGTCGCCGCGCAGCGCGGTATGCAGCGCCGCACGGCCTTCGGTCACATTGACCGTCTCACCGCGGAACAGCCGCTGGAAGCCGCCGGCGACATCGCGCTCGGCGGCCAGCTGCAGCAGTGCGTCCAGCGCCGCGCGGTCGTACTTCTGCCGTGCGAAATTGACGTACAACGGACCGACCCGCAATCCCAACGTTCGTGCCCGCTCCGGTTCGGCGGCAAGCAGCGAAGGGATGCTCGCGCCACGCAGGCGCTGGGCATGGGAGTGAAGCGGGTCGAATCCGTTGTGCTGTGTCATGCGGCCTGTGTCGGGATGCTGTCGTTGGTGTGGGAGATCTGGTTCTTGCCGTCCACATATACCAACTTCGGGCGGAAGCTGTCAGCTTCTTCTTCGCTCATGCTGGCGAACGCGGCGATGATGATGATGTCGCCCACCTGCACGTGGCGCGCGGCGCCGCCGTTGAGCGACACCACGCCGCTGCCGGCTTCGGCGCGGATGGCATACGTGGAGAAACGCGCACCGTTGGTGACGTCCCAGATATGCACCTGTTCGAACTCACGGATGCCGGTGGCCCGCAGCAGGTTGTCATCGATGGCGATGGAACCTTCGTAGTTCAACTCGGAGTGGGTGACGGTGGCGCGGTGGATCTTGGTCTTGAGCAGGGAGAGGTGCATGGCGCGCGACAACGGTAAAGGAAAGGGAAATTCTAGCACCCGGGGGGCAGGCGTCAGCGCGCCAGGCTTGAGGCTTGCGGTGCAAGGGGCTCGGACCCACCGGGTGTGACCCAAGGCATCATGGGTTGAGGCCCAATCTCAACCAGCGATGAGATGTGCCTGTAAAGCGTCGCGACCATCTATCAGCACTCTTACTCCATACGTCGGAGCACCCCAACTACCTAACTGGGAATTACCCACAGATAAGCACAGGCGTCCTCGATGAAACTTGGAAATTCAGAAAGCCCGAATTTCATTCCAACATCGGAGTCAAAAAACTCTAGCGAGGGAAGAGAACTCCATCCCATCCCACCATTTTTCCGCTCCCGATCCATCCTACATAGTTGCTGCGAATTAAACTATATCTCTGCAGCAATGTGATTGAATTCAACCGGACCAACAAAACGAGCTGAGAATATCACTCAACTCTTGTCACTCTTTTAGATCCAAGACGGTGATAAAGGCGCAATCCGCTTCAAACCAAACGCCGTGGTCACTTGCAGCCCTGTGGTCCGCACCTCCGCCACGTATCGGCTGCACCCGCTGTTCCGGAATTTCCAGCCAAATCCGCAGCAATGCGAAGTCCATCGCCCCCTCCCAAAGGCAGCGCTTGATCATATGAACCCGAAGAAAGCTCGAGCAGCCACTTCCTCGATGATCACACCTTTCAGGGACTCAAGCGCAACCACTTCTCCATCCAACGCCGAGTTGAACTGTAATTCTTAAATTTCACCGTGCCAGCAAGCTATGGTCCCGACGCAGTGTTGCCCGTCGAGATCAGACTCACTCGCCCGCCCTCATGATCGTTGAACTGAACACGACATCCCTTCGAGCGAAAGAGATTCTCGTTCAGATCAAGCCATTCTCTAGATGTGAAACGCTCATGATTACTCGCAGGATAGCCGCTTGCCTAGACCACCTCGTAGACCTTTGGGTGATTTGATTCGCGAAGCATACCGTCACGAACTAGCCTTTCAATTGATTCCTGCACGGTCGCGACTTCGAATTCTCTTTTGTGAATGCTCTCAAGAAAAGAGCGCAAGCGCCATGCATCAATCGGAC
>NZ_JBFULO010000259.1:0-5381 GCF_054049855.1 Stenotrophomonas sp. P5_B8
CGGCAATGGCACCGGCACCACCCGTCTGGGCAATCTCAGCGCCGGTGCGGTGACTGCAGTAAGCACCGAGGCCATCAACGGCGCGCAGCTGTTCAATGCCAGCCAGGCGTTGGCCACGCATCTGGGCGGCGGCGCGGCGGTGGACGTCAACGGCGTGCTCAGCGCGCCCACCTACACGATCAACGCGGTGTCCAGCACGGGCCAGGTGACGGCGGGTGACTATAGCGATGTGGGTACGGCCTTCGACGCGGTCAGCCAGTCGCTGGCCAATGTCGCCGACCAGACCGACGCGGTGGACAAGCTGGCGGTGAAATACGACGTCGATGGCGCCGGCAACGCCACCGACACGGTCACCCTGACCGGCACCGGCGGCGGTGCGGCGGTGGCGCTGACCAACCTGGCCGACGGCAACGTGCTGGCCGGCAGCCGCGATGCGGTGACCGGCAACCAGCTGTTCCAGACCAACAACGCGATCATCGGCTACTTCGGCGGCACCACCAGCTTCGATCCCGCCACCAACCTGTGGACCGCGCCGACCTTCAGCATCTCCTCCATCGCCACCGATGGCAGCGTGCTGAGCAACGACTACAGCAACGTCACTGTTGCCTTTGCCGCCGTCGACGATTCGCTGGTCAGCCTCAACACCCGCATCAGCCAGATCCAGCCGGGCGCGGCCAACCCGTTCGTGCAGGTCAACTCGACCAAGACCGCTGCCAGCGCGACCGGCGCCAACAGCGTCGCCATCGGTCCGGTGGCCTCGGCCAGCGGCAGTGGCAGCACCGCCATCGGCGATGGCGCCAGCGCCAGTGCCGACAACAGCGTCGCGCTGGGCGCCGGCTCGATGGCCAGCGTGGGCGCGCAGAGCGGCTACACCGCTGCGTATGGCGCGGCCGGTGGCAGCAACTCGGCAGGTGAAGTGGCGGTGGGCAGCACCGGTGGCGAACGCAAGGTGACCCACGTGGCCGATGGCTCTGACCGCTACGACGCGGTCAACGTCGGCCAGCTGCAGAACGGCGTGACCTACGCCATCGACCAGTCCAAGGCCTACACCGACACGCAGATCAACAACATCAACAACGGCACCTCGGGCATGTTCCAGGTCAACAACAGCAACAACCTGGCCGCGCCGGCGGCGACCGGTGCCAACGCGGCCGCCGGTGGCGTCGGCTCGACCGCCGCCGGGGCCAACAGCACCGCATTGGGCAATGGTGCCAGCGCGCAGGCCAGCAACACGGTGGCGCTGGGCGCGGGATCGGTGGCCGATCGTGACAACACGGTCTCGGTCGGCAGCGCCGGTGCCGAGCGCCAGATCACCCACGTCGGCGATGGCAGCGCCGCCACCGACGCGGTCAACGTGCGCCAGCTGCAGGCCTCGCAGCAGGGCACGATCCGCTACGACACCACCGTCAACGGCGCCACCAACCTCAACAGCGTCACCCTGGGCAGCACCAGCACCGGGCCCACCACCGTGCGCAACGTCGCTGCCGGTACCGCCGGCACCGATGCGGTCAACGTGGACCAGCTGCGTGCGGGGATGAACCAGAGCCTGGACTGGTCCAAGGCCTATACCGACGAGCGCTTCGATTCGTTCGACCGCAACCTGCGCCGCACCGATGACCGTGCCTCGGCCGGCGTTGCCGCCGCGATGGCGGTGGCCGGGTTGCCGCAKCCCTATGAAGCCGGCCGCAGCATGGCCGCGGTCGCCGCCGGCAGCTACAACGGCGAATCGGGCGTGGCGGTGGGCATCTCGGGAGTGTCCGAAGGCGGTCGGTGGATCTACAAGGTGGCCGGTACCACCAACAGCCGCGGCGAAGGCGGTGTCTCGGTCGGCGCCGGCATCCAGTGGTGATGCCGGAATCGCGAGCACTCTGCAGTGATCGTTCCCGGTGACCGCCGTCGGCGGCGCCGGGGATTCCAGCGCGGCTCCGCGCACAAGGGGGAATCCATGTCCGCAGCATCCAACACCCATGACCCGGCGCCGTTGCTGCGGTCGCTGTGGTTGTGCCTGGCGGTGCTGCTGTTCAGCGCCTGCGCCAGCGGCGGCAAGCACAAGCAGGTGCTCAGCGCCGAGACGATGCCCGGCACGCAGGACGGCGAGGTGGCCTTCCCCGATCCGGGGCGCGCCACGCTCAAGGAAGGCCTATTTGTCGACCTGGACAACCTGCGCCTGTTCGCGCGCGGGATGAGCAAGCGCCAGCTCCACACGCTGTTGGGCACGCCGCATTTCGGCGAAGGAATGTGGGGCGTGCGCGAGTGGAACTATCTGTTCAACTTCCGCAGCACACCAGGTGGGGACTACTTCACCTGCCAGTTCCAGGTGCACTTCGACAGCAAGGGCATCGCCCAGGCCGGCTACTGGAAGCCGCAGGCCTGCGCGGCGCTGCTGCAACCGCCGGAACCCCCGCCGCCGCCGCGTCCGGCACCGATGTCGGCCGAGCCGGTGCGGCTATCGGCCGATGCGTTGTTCGGTTTTGATAGTGCGGTGCTGACCGATGTGGGTCGGCGTAGCGTGGAAGGATTGCTGCAGCAGGTGCGCAGCGCCAGCCAGACCCGGACCATCCAGGTGCTGGGCTACACCGATCGCATTGGCAGCGACAGCTAAAACCTGCTGCTGTCGCAACGGCGTGCAGATGCGGTTCGCGATGCGCTGGTGCAGGGCGGGGTGCCCGCTGCGGCGATCATTGCCGAAGGACGCGGCAAGTCCGACCCATTGGTGCAGTGCATGCAGGGCGACCGCCAGGCGGTGATCGCCTGCCTGGCACCGAATCGCCGTGTGGAAATTTCTGGTCTGGTGCAGCCCCGCTGAGCCGTTGCGCGGCCGGTGGCCGCGCGTCCTCCCMCCGTCTGGCTCCGGATGGATGCGGTTGGTCCGCATCGATCGGAGCGGCTTTTGACCTGGCTCGTCGCCCCCGCGGGATGTCTCCCCCGTCATCGCACTGGGGCGGCGGGCCAGGTCACCCTCTGGATGAACCTGCCCGAGCCCCCGTGCCGTTGCGTGACGGTTACGGCATCAGCACCTTGTCGATCACGTGGATCACGCCGTTGCTCTGACGCACATCGGCGATGGTGACGTGCGCGGTGTTGCCCTTGCTGTCGGTGACGGTGATGCCCTTGCCGACCTGGCGAGCGGTCAACGCTTCACCCTGCACGGTGGTCAACGACGCCTTGCCGCCGCCTTGCTTGATCTTGGCCAGAAGCGCGGTGCTGTCCACGTTGCCCGGCACGACGTGATAGGTGAGCACCTTGGTCAGGTCGGCCTTCATGTCCGGCTTGAGCAGGCCGTCGACGGTGCCCTTGGGCAGTGCGGCGAAGGCAGCGTTGGTCGGGGCGAACACGGTGAACGGGCCCGGGCCCTTCAGTGTTTCCACCAGTCCAGCGGCCTTCACTGCGGCGACCAGCGTGGTGTGGTCCTTGGAATTGACGGCGTTGTCGATGATGTCCTTGTTGGCGTACATCGCCGCACCACCGACCATCGGGTTGGCGGATTTGGTGGCCATCGTGGTAGCGGGCTTGGCCATCGGCGCCTGCGCGAACGCGAGCGGGGCGGTGGCGGTGGAAAGGCAGGCAAGCAGGAGCAGACCGGTGAACGAGGATTTCATGTGCTTCTTCCCGACAGTGGCGTCCAAGTGACGCATCGGTATCTACGCGGGGAGCGACGCACCGGATGCAGTGCCACGCACATTCTTTTTTGTGTGACGGGCAGGTGAGGGCGCTTCAGCCCTCACCACGTGCGCTGGTGATGGTGGCGCCTTCGCGCATCACCAGGGTCACCGGGGTCTTTTCGACCACCTCCAGCAGGCGCTGCCACTGCGCATCACTGAGTGTCGCGCTGGCATGCAGGATGCGATGCACCACCAGCTTGCCGGCCGCATCGCGCGCGGACGACAGCTCGGCGCGGAACTCGCCCAGCACCCAGCCTTTCTTTTCCGCATACATGCGCAGGGTGATCGCGGTGCACGCCGACAGCGCCGCCAGGTACAGATCGAATGGCGCCATGCCGGCGCCCTGGCCGCCGAGCGTGGCCGGCTCATCGGCGATCAGCTCATGGGCACCACTGTGGATGCGGTGGCGGTAGTTGCTGCCGT
The DNA here is from genome assembly GCF_054049855.1 of Stenotrophomonas sp. P5_B8. Lineage (NCBI taxonomy): Bacteria > Pseudomonadati > Pseudomonadota > Gammaproteobacteria > Lysobacterales > Lysobacteraceae > Stenotrophomonas > Stenotrophomonas sp. P5_B8. The sequence continues at coordinate 4,086 of NZ_JBFULO010000259.1, forward strand.
CGGTAACGATCTGGACCTGTGCCATGCGGGATGCCTGCCGGGAGCGGTGAGAGGCGCAGGATGGCATGAGCACGGCTCACGATGCCATCACGGCCCTGCTCGCATCGTCAGGCCGTTGCGACCGGTGTGAACCGTATCCTTTTCACCAAGGAGCCTGCGTCATGAAAGCGTTCGCCATTGCCGTCCTGGCCAGTTCACTGGTCGCCTGCGCCTCCACGCCGACGGTCAACACCGACTACGACAGTGCCGCTACCTTCGCCTCCTACACAACCTACTCGTGGGCGATCAAGCCCCAGGCCAGCTCACCGCTGGTGCAGCAGCGCGTGGTGGCGGGCATCAATGCCCGTCTGCAGGCCAAGGGCCTGCGCGAAACACCGCAGGGCGGTGACATCGCCCTCGCCGCGCACATCATGACGACGCAGCGGCAGACGTTGGACACGTTCTACACCGGCAGTGGCATGGGCGGTTGGGGCTGGCGCGGGGGCTGGGGCGGCGGCATGGGCAATGCGACCACCACCGTGCGCACCTATCAGGTAGGCACGCTGGTGGTAGACATGTTCGATACCCGCACCCAGCAGGCGGTGTGGCGCGGCACCGCCAGCGGCACCGTGCCCACTTCGCCGGCGAAGGTCAACGCGGCGATCGAAACCGGCCTGGACAAACTCTTTGCCGCCTATCCGCCAGGGGCGACGGCCCCGCGTCGATGACGGCGCGGTGGTCGGCCGCCGGACTACGGCGCCCGTTTGGGATCGCCGCCACCGGCGGCGATCCAGGCATCCACCGCCTGCGCCACCACGGTCATCGGCATCGCGCCGTTGCCGAGGATCAGATCGTGGAAGGCGCGGATGTCGAAGCGGTCGCCGAGTTGCGTACGCGCTTTCTCGCGCAGCGCAAGTAGCCGCAGCTGGCCCATCTTGTAGGACGAGGCCTGGCCCGGCTGGACCAGGTAACGGTTGATCTCCACGCGTACATCGCCGGGCGTCATGCCGGTCTTGTCCTGCAGGTAGGTGGCCGCCTGTTCGGGCGTCCAGCGCTTGCGGTGCAGGCCGGTATCCACCACCAGCCGCACCGAGCGGAACATTTCCGCCTGCAGGCGGCCCAGGTCGCCGGCCGGGTCATCCTTGTAGATCCCGGTCTCGGCCATCAGCTGCTCGGCATACAGCGCCCAGCCCTCGCTGAAGGCGCTGGGATTGAGGCTGCGGCGCAGCAGCGGCAGGTCGGTCAGCGTCTGCCCGATCGAAATCTGGAAGTGATGGCCCGGCGCGCCCTCGTGGTAGGTGAGGGTAGGGATGCTCC
>NZ_JBFULO010000260.1:0-5351 GCF_054049855.1 Stenotrophomonas sp. P5_B8
GTGGTGGGGTCCCCGCTGCTGTTCTCCAGCACGAACACGCCGCGGTGTGCGTCTTCCTGCCCTCCGGCAATGCCGCTGGCGGCGGCCGTGTAGTAGATGTACCACTTGCCCTCGATGCGGTGCAGTTCCGGGGCCCAGATCGAGGTGGCGTTGGGTCCGGTCGCCGGTGGCCGCCACACCGTGATTTCCTGTGCCGCATCAAGCTTGGCAAGATCGGTGGTGGCGCGGATCGCCAGCCGGTCGCCGTGTGTGCCCATGTAGTAGAAAATCTTGCCCTCGCGGGTGATCCAAGGGTCCGGCCCGGACAGCAGAAGTGGATTGTCCGTTGCCGGCGCTATGGCGGATACGCCGCCAGATGCCTGCAGGAGCGCCGTGACTACCAGCGCACGAAGCGTGCCATTGAACATCTTCCCCTCCCGTGGAATGCCGCGCTGACAGGCTTGCCAGCGCCGCACAACCAAATCATATAATCGGACAATAGGCAACACTCCGTCCGCCTTGAGGATTCGCCATGCAGCAGCGTCACACGGACAGCATCATTGGCATCAACTGGGGCAGCTCCAATCTGCGGGCCTACCTGATCGGGGCCGATGGACGAAGGCTGGACGCATACGAGATGCCCGTCGGAGTGGCACTGCTGCAGCGCGAAGGCATGGCCGCCGCCGCCGATGCGATCCGGGCACGGTGGCCCGACGCGGGCCATGCCTATGCCGCCGGCATGATCGGTTCCAACGTTGGTTGGATCGATGCCGGCTATGTGGATTGTCCTGCGGGCGTGGAGGCGGTCGCGCTAAGCCTAGTATCCGCCCGCATCGGTACGCTGGATGTGAGCATCGTGCCCGGCATGGCATGTGTGCGCCCCGTCGACGGTGCGCCCGATGTCCTGCGTGGTGAGGAGACCGAATTGCTGGGCTTGCTCAGTGGTGGAAACATCGGCCTTGATGCCATTGTCGCCCTGCCGGGTACGCACACGAAGTGGATACAGCTCATCGATGGGCGTGTGGACAGTTTCATGACCTCGATGTCGGGTGAACTGTTCGACCGTTTGGCCAGCGCCGGCCTGCTGGCATCCGTGCTTGAGGGGCCCGGCACACCCGGGGCGGCCTTTGCCGAAGGCGTGCGCGCGGCGGCAAACGGTCCGCTCGGGTTGGGCGCCCTGCTCTTCGGCGTTCGCGCGAAGATGATTCGGCGTGCGCTGCCTCGCGACCAGACCAGTTCGTACCTGCGCGGCCTGCTGGTCGGCGCGGAGATCGCCGACGCGCTGGCGCTGTTTCCTTCCCTGAGAGATGCGTCGGTGCCCTTGGTCGGTTCCGGTCCGGTCAACCTGCTCTACCAGGCGGCATTGGCCGAACTGGGCATCGCAGCGCGGCCGACCGCGTCACCGGACGCTGTGGTGCGCGGCTTTTCGGCCATCCATGCGATGACTGCCGCAACGCAGTGACGGTCCGCATTGAGCGCTTGTTGCGTCGCAACGTGCGTATTGTCTGATTATATGTTTTTGTACGCTCCACGACATCGAGAGGGGTCTTGAGCAATGCGTGCTGGCAAGGGGAAAACGGCAGGATTGATCGGCGTATTGGCACTTTCCGCAGCGGGTGTCGCCGAGGGCCAGGAGCGGACGGTGGTGGGCAAGTTGCCGGATGGAACCAAAGTGGAATCCATCTTGCTGCGCGATGGCAGCGGCATGCAGGCCCGGGTTCTGACCCTGGGCGCGGCACTGCATTCGCTGGAAGTCCCGGACCGCGATGGTGCGTTCGCCGACGTGCTGCTGGGCGACAAAGATCTGCAAGCCACGCTGGACAAACCGCAGTACTTCGGCACCATCGTCGGCCGGTTCGCCAACCGGATTGCCAAGGGCCGCTTCACCCTCGATGGGAAGACCTACCAGGTCCCCGTCAACAATGGTCCCAACAGCCTGCACGGTGGAAGCCGGGGATTCGACAAGGTGGTGTGGCAGGTCGTGGACGTCACACCGGACCACGCCACCTTGCGGCATGTCAGTCCCGATGGCGACATGGGCTTCCCCGGCACACTCACGGTCACCGCGACCTATGCCTTGAAGGGCAATGGCCGGCTGGAGATCGACTACAGCGCCACCACCGACGCGCCCACCATCGTCAATCTCAGCAACCACTCCTACTGGAATCTTTCCGGTGAGGGATCGGGCTCGGCGATGGGGCACGAGCTAACCATTCCGGCCAGCGCCTATACGCCGGTGGATGCGACGTTGATTCCCACTGGGGTGCTGCAGCCGGTGGCAGGGACCGCGTTCGATTTCCGCACGCCCAAGGCGATCGGTCGCGACCTGCGCCGGGGCGACGAACCGCAACTGCTGCACGGCCAGGGCTACGATCACAATTGGGTCATCAGCAAGGCGCCGGTGCGTGAACTGCGGGAAGTTGCCCGTGTCCACGACCCGCGCTCCGGTCGCGTGATGACGCTGCTCTCCACTCAGCCAGGGCTGCAGTTCTATTCGGGCAACTTCCTGGATGGCAGCACGGTGGGCAAGAGTAGCCGCGTGTATCGCCAAGGCGATGCGATCGCGCTGGAACCGCAGTTGTTCCCCGATACCCCGAATCAGCCGGCCTTCGGCTCGGCACGACTGGCGCCGGGTGAGACCTATCTGAACCGGATCGTCTACGACTTCACTACGGACCGCGCTGCCAACCAACGCCGCTGATCCCGCGCCCTGCGCACCTGCCGGTCTCTGTGCCGGCACCACCACCACGTAGCGCCCGCCTCCCGGTTTCCGCCAGGACGGGCAGCTCATGATCCAAGGAGATGCATCTGATGCGAAAGTGGCCTTCCCTCTTGCTGGCGACGTTGCTCGCCGTTGCGCCCATGGCGCATGCGACCGAAGCCGCACGCTGGACGCCGGCGCAGGCTGAAAGCTGGTATGCGAAGCAGGAATGGCTGGTGGGGGCGAACTACACCACCYCCAACGCCATCAACCAGCTGGAAATGTTCCAGGCCGACACTTTCGACCCGGAAGCCATCGACCGCGAGCTTCGTTGGGCGCACGAGCAGTTCGGCATGAACACCATGCGCGTGTACCTCCACGATCTGCTCTGGCAGCAGGACCCGCAGGGCTTCATCAAGCGCGTGGATACGTTCCTGAGCATCGCTGAAAAGCATGGCATCCGCCCGATGCTGGTGCTGTTCGACAGCTGCTGGGACCCGGACCCGAAGCTGGGCCCGCAGCACCGCCCCATTCCCGGCGTGCACAACTCCGGCTGGGTGCAGAGCCCGAGCCGCCACATGCTGGTGGACCCAGCCAACGACAAGCACTTCCGCGAGTACGTGGAAGGCGTGGTCGGCGCATTCGCCAAAGACAAGCGCGTGCTGGCCTGGGACCTGTGGAACGAGCCGGACAACCCCGGTGGCGGCAACTACATGGACAAGCAGTTGAAGGGCGAGCAGGAGCGCATCGCCGGGCTGTTGCCCCAGATCTTCGATTGGGCGCGTGCCCAAAAGCCGGTGCAGCCGCTCACCAGCGGCGTGTGGATCGGTGATGACTGGTCACCGGGCGCCGCCTCCCTCACCTCGATCCAGCGCACGCAGTTGGAGCGCTCGGACGTGATCACCTTCCACAACTACGAGCAGCCTGAAGCATTTGTGTCCCGCATCGAGCAACTGCGCAAGTATGGCCGCCCGCTCATCTGCACCGAGTGGCTTGCCCGCGGCGCCGGCTCCAATGTGGACACGATCCTGCCGATCGCCCGCCGCGAGAACATCGGGATGATCAACTGGGGCTTCGTTGACGGCGCGATCCAGACCCGCTTCCCTTGGGACAGCTGGCAGCGCCCGTACACGATGGAGGCACCGACCGTGTGGTTCCACGACCTGCTCAACGCCGATGGCACGCCGTATCGCGCTCGAGAGGCGGAGCTGTTCCGCACCCTGGCAAAAACGCCGCGCAAGTCCGTTCCTGCCTTCTGACACCTGACGGCCCGCCATCGACCGATGGCGGGCCACCCGCCGCGCTCGCTTTCCGGAATCCGGAGATACCGCCATGACTCGCCATTCCTCCCGCACCCTGCTCTCCCTGGCCATCCTGTCCGCCCTTGCCCTGCCCGCCCTAGTGCAGGCGCAGACTGCGGGTGCGGTAAATGTGGCCACGCCTGACCCGGCTGCGCAGCCCACCGCCGTTGACCTGGATACCGTCACGGTTACCGCGCTGCGCCAGAGCCTGCAGACCGCCCAGACGATCAAACAGGAGGCGGCGATGGTGGTCGACTCGATCGTCGCCGAGGACATCGGCAAGCTGCCCGACAACAGTGTGGCCGATGCGCTACAACGCGTAACTGGGGTGCAGATCGCCCAAGGCAGCCAAGGCGAAACCACCGGCGTTGTGATCCGCGGACTTCCCAACGTGATCAGCACGTTAAACGGCCGCGAGATTTTCAGCAGTTCCGGTCGTGGGTACGCGTTCCAGAACTTGCCGGCCACCGCCATCAAGAGTCTGAACGTCTACAAGAGCAGCGAGGCCAGTTTGCCGCTCGGCGGCATCGCCGGCCTGGTGGATATCCAGCTGCGCCGCCCACTCGACTTCGATGGCGCTGAAATTGCTGGCACTGTCACCGGCACCCACAGTAAGTACGCCGGCGATATCGATCCCTCGGCCAGCCTGCTGTTGAGTAACCGCTGGGATACCGATGCAGGTGAGATCGGTGCGATGGTCAACTTCGGCTATATCGGCAAGCGTTACGCATACGACGCGGTCTGGGGCGACTTCCCTAAGGTGCTGGAGAACCCCGGCGGCTCGCCGATGCGGACCGATGACGGCAACCTGATCGCGGCGCCCAACGGCTGGGGCACCAACTACAACCATGGCGACCGCAAGCGCAGCGCATTCAACTATGCCCTGCAGTGGAAGCCGAGCGAGAACACCGAGGTCTACGTCGAAGGTCTTTACGACTACGTGCGCGACGACTATGACCAGGCGTTCCTCTTCAGTTTCCCGGTCGGCGTGGTGCCGCCCACCGGGCTGCAGGTGGGCAGCAACTGCTATCCCAACCAGCTGGCGGGCCCGCTCTCGGGTCAGACCATCTGCGATGCCACCAGTGGTTCCTGGACCGGTGATACCTACGCGGCCAGCAGTACCCAGGCTCACAAGCAGCGCGGCCAGGACATTCAGAACGCGCTCGGCTTCAAGTGGAATGGCGACCAGCTGCACCTCTCCACCGAGGTCGCGCGCACGTCCGGCTATTACCGCGATGAGAACTTCATCATCGATACGTTCTTGAGCGGTCCGATCACAACGGTGTGGGATGGCACGGCCGGCAATCATCAGAATTGGTACCTGGCGGGCGACCCGGCCATGGATCCGTCACGGTTCTATCTGAATGGTC
>NZ_JBFULO010000261.1:0-5327 GCF_054049855.1 Stenotrophomonas sp. P5_B8
CGCAGCGCACGTGGCGCTTGAGAATGTTGCAGAGTCATCGGCTTACCCTCCCAGATCAACCGTGGCATCGAAACGCGAGTCCGGATCGTAACAGGTCGTCCAATGCGTCCGTCAACCACAATCGCATACCACTTTAGACGCATGTGGTTCGCCAGTTGCGCATATTTCTGCTGCATCCGCACATTAAATACCGTCAAAGTGGTCTGCACGAATGTCAGGGGTAGACTTTAGTACCAATTCATTGACATTGGTCCAGTAACCGTGAATCTTCGGGTCGAATCCGTGTAATCGGACGATCCATCCTGGGAGGGAGATCACGATGTTGCATGACCGCCGTACGGCCTCACTACGAGGCCTCCGCCGCACCGCGCTGCATAGCGCGCTGTTCTATGCCCTGTGCAGCACCGCCCTGGTGCCGCTGGTCCACGCACAGGACGCCGCCGCACCGCCCGCACAGCCCACCACCCTGGACCAGGTCCAGGTGACCGGCGTGCGCGGCACCATCCAGACCTCGATCGACAAGAAGCGCGAGGAGACCGTCATCTCCGACGTGCTCGCCGCCGACGACATCGGCGACCTGCCGGCGCTGTCCATCGGTGAAGCCATCGAGACCATCACCGGCGCCTCCACCCATCGCGAGAAGGGCGGCGCCTCGGAAATCTCGATCCGCGGCCTCGGCCCGTTCCTGGGCTCGTCCACCTTCAATGGCCGCGAAGCCACCAACGGCAGCGGCGACCGCTCGGTGAACTTCAACCAGTTCCCGTCCGAGCTGATCAACAGCGTGGCCATCTACAAGACCCAGCGCGCCGACTTCGTCGAAGGCGGCGTGGCCGGCACGGTCAACATGGAAACCGTCAAGCCGCTCCAATACGGCAAGCGCACCATCCAGCTCGATGGGCGCGGCACCTGGCAGGACTACGACAAYCGCCTCAAGGACAAGGACGGGGTGGGCTGGCGCGGTACCGCCAGCTACATCGACCAGTTCGACATGGGCGGCGCCGGCAAGCTCGGCATCTCCGTGGGCGTGCAGGCGCTGGAAGGCAGCAACCCGGAAGAAATGTTCTCCAGCAGCTCCACCTGGGTGGCCTGTGATGGCCGCGAAGTGGTCGGCGCCACCCGCAACTGCACCCAGGTGGACGGCAACCAGGTCGCCAACGGCGTGCCGTACTACCTGGTGCCCAGCAGCCGCATCTACCGCCAGTTCATCGAACACGACAAGCGCGATTCGCAGTTCGCCGCGCTGCAGTGGCGCCCCGGCGACGCATGGGAAGTGAACCTGGATTACCAGCACTCCAAGCGCGACTACACCGAAGACCGCTCGGACCTGTCGCTGTCTTCGATGATGCGCAACCTCAACAACCGCGTGGTCACCGACGATGGGGCGCTGCTGCACCACACCGGCAGCACCACCATCGATTCCACCGGCAACTTCCTGGAGCGCAAGGAGGAATACACCGGTGGCGGCTTCAACGTGATCTTCCGTCCCACCCCGGCCTGGACCCTGTCCACCGACCTGTCCTACTCCAACACCGAGCGCGACCAGATCGAGCGCTCCACCCGCCTGCGCGCCGGGCGTACCGACGTCAACGGCAAGCCGGTGGCCGGCATCAAGAACACCCGCTATGTCGACTACACCTACGACTACAGCGGCGATGTGCCGAGCATCACCCTGGATCCGGCGTTCGATAACAACCCGGACAACTACACCGACTCGGCGCTGATCCGCCGCCGTCAGCAGACCCGCGAACACACCATCCGCGCGCAGCGCTTCGATGCCGCGTTCACCCCGGAAAGCGGCTTCTTCACCGCGTTCAAGGGCGGCCTGCGCCACTCCGAAGCCAGCTACACCGACTTCACCGACACCCGCGACATCACCACCACCAATGTCGCGGCCATCCGCGCGGCCAACCAGGCCTGCCGCCAGGCATTCCCGCAGAAGGACTTCCTGGCCAACGCCAGCGGCAACACCATCGACCAGTGGGCCACCTTCGACAGCCGTTGCCTGTTCAAGGCCTTCACCGGCGTGGACGACACCGGCCTGAGCGCGGACCTGCGCGACCCGGCCAACAACGATGTCACCGAGAAGACCAACGCCATCTACCTGATGGGCGACTACAGCAGCGAATGGTTCGGCCTGCCGGTCACCGGCAACATCGGCGTGCGCTGGGTGCGCACCGATGTCAGCTCGGTTGGCCTGCGCAGCGGCCTGGATGTGATCAACAACCCCGACGGCACCATCACCCTGCGCCCCACCGGCGATTTCACCCGCCAGGTGCTCAAGTCCAGCAATGCCGAATGGCTGCCCAGCTTCAACGCGTCCTTCGAACTGCGCCCGGACCTGTTGCTGCGCGTGGGTGCCTACCGCGCCATGTCGCGTCCCGATCTGGCGGCAGAAGGCTTTGGCCGCAGCTTCACCCTGGACGAGGCCGATACCGACTTCCGCAGCGTGGCCGAGGCGCTGGGTAACATCACCGCCACCGGCAACCCGCGCGCCAAGCCGCTGATGTCCTGGAATGCCGATGTCTCGCTGGAGTGGTACGCCAACGCCGACTCGATCCTGTCCACGGCCATCTACTACAAGCAGTTCAACGGCGGCTCGGTGCCGGTGGTGCTGGGCGAAACCTTCGACATCGACGGCCAGAGCGTCACCGTCCCGGTTGAACAGTTGGCCACCAGCGACCAGAAGAGCGACCTGATCGGCTTCGAGCTGACCGGCTCGCACACCTTCTCCTACCTGCCGGGCATCTTCTCCGGGCTGGGCGTGAAGGCCAGCTACAACTACGCCCACTCCAACTTCAAGACCGAAGACCTGCGCCTGGGCGAGTCCACCGACCCGATCACCGGCGTGTTCACCCCCGGCATCGTCGAGCCGGCCAACATCTTCGGGCTGTCCAAGCACGTGGCCTCGGCCCAGGTGTACTGGGGCCTGGGCAAGCTGGACCTGCAGGCGATCTACAAATACCGGTCGGACTATTACCAGCAGTTCGTCGGCGACCCCTCGCAGAACCGCTACGTGCGCGACAATGGCTCGCTCGACTTCCGCGCCACCTACAAGGTGAACAAGAACCTGTCGCTGTCGCTGTCGGCCAGCAACCTCACCGACGAGCCGCGGGTGTCGGATATGCCCATCCTGGGCAGCTTCCGCGAGTACACCACCTACGGGCGGCGCTATTATCTGGGGGTGCGCTACCGCTTCTGAGGTCAGTGGCGCGGTTTTCCAGGACCGCGCCGCTCTCTGAGGGCGCGGTCGCATGTCGGTCCCCAGTCACCGTAYAGCCAGGTCTTGATGATGTCCGAACCCCGTCTCTACCAGTCCATTGCCGCTGAAATCGTCGCGCTGATCGAGAAGGGCGAATTCCCGCCGGGCTCGCGGCTGCCCGGCGAACGCGACCTGGCCGAGCGCCTGGGCGTCAGCCGGGTGACCGTGCGCGAGGCGGAAATCGCGCTGGAAGCGCAGGGGCTGATCACCATCAAGACCGGCTCGGGCGTGTATGTGAAGGCGCGCCCGTCGCAGGCCCCCGGCGCGTTGCCGGATGTGTCGGCCTTCGACCTCACCGCCGCACGCGCGGTGATCGAGGCCGAAGCGGCGGCCATGGCCGCCAGCCGCATCACCGATGACGAAGTGGAGGCCCTGGCCGGCCTGATCGCGGCCATGGTCGACCCCACCTCGGGCGAAGCGGCGGCCAGCGAGGCCGACCGCCAGTTCCATCTGTCCATCGCGCGGATTGCCGGCAACCCGGTGGTGGAGCACTGCGTGCAGCTGATCTGGCGCATGCGCAACGAGCTGCCGCGGGTGAAGCAGGTCTACGCCAACGTCTGCCACAATGACGATGACACCCGCGACGAAGAACACACCGCCATTCTCGACGCCCTGCGCGCGCGCGACCCGGCCGGCGCACGCCTGGCCATGCGCAACCACTTCCAGCGCCTGTTCGAATCCATGCTGGAAGCCACCGAGAACGAAGCCCTGGCCGAAATCCGTCGGCGCACCCAGCAGGACCGCGAACGCTTCATGGCCGCCACCGGGCACTGAGCCGGGCGCGGGCAGGGTGGCTTATTCGCCCTGGTACTGCTTTTCTTCGACCAGCGCAGAGCCTGCGATACGGTTGATCTCGTTCTTTACCTTCACCCGCTCGCCGTTGGTGCCGTAGACGCCCCGCGCCAGCTGGATGAATGCATCGTCGAACACCTGCGCCGCTTCCTTGTCGCGCAGCTGGTCCTGGATGTCCCACATGCGCACGTTGATTGCCTTGAGCTGATCCTTGAGCGCGTCCAGCCCGGGCTGGCTGGCCAGCTGCTGCTGCCACAGCGGCCACAGGCCATCGAGTTCCTTGCGGACGTTGGCGTTCTTGCCGGCGTCGCTGATGCGTTCGGCCTTGATTTCCAGGATGGTGATCTTGTCGATCAGTTCGCCAATCGACACCGGGGTCAGGATCGCGTCCACGCCATTACTCGCAACAGGTCAGAGCGCCCATGATAGCGCGCGGCCTTTGGCGCATCGTGGACGCAGGATTTACACGGAATTTGCGCCGATCCCCCGGCCGCGCCATGGCGGCTTTACGGCCACTGCGGAAACACTGCCCACCTCGACGGCGCCGCCGTCCGATGGAGTGCTTACCGTGGTGGTTGAACAGAAAAAAGGGCGCGTCGCGCGTCGCTGCAGCGTGCTGCTGCTGGGCCTGATGCTGAGTGGTGCGGCGGCGGCCGCCGTGGAGGGCAACGCGACGCTGACCTCCGATTATGTCTGGCGCGGCAGCTCGCAGAGCGACGGCGACCCGGCCGCGCAGGCGGGCGTCAAACTCGGCAGCGAGCGCGGCTGGTATGCGTCGGTGTGGGGGTCGGGGGTGTCGTTCAAGCCGGACTACGGCGCACGCAGTGAGTTCGACGTGGTGGCCGGTTGGGGCGGGGCGCTGGGCGTGGACTGGGCACTGGACGTCAACCTCACCCGCTATCTCTATCCGTCCAGCAACGTGGACCTGGACTGGACCGAGCTCAACAGCACGCTGACCTGGCAGCAGCGCTACTGGCTGCAGGTGGGTGTGTCCGACGACGCGCTGGCCGGCGGCCATAGCGGCACTTACGCCCAACTGGGCGCCCGCCTGCCGCTGGGCGAGCAGTGGCGGCTGGAAGCGGCGGTGGGTCACTACTGGCTGGCCAGCGCGCAGGCCGACGACTACCTGCACGGCCAGCTCAGCGCCGTCTGGAAGGTCCACGGCCCGTGGGAACTGCGCCTCACCGCGCACGACACCGACCACGCGGCCAAGCGCCTGTTCCCCGGCAACGCCGGTTCCCGCGTGGAGTTCGCCGTCCAAACCACCTTCTAACGT
>NZ_JBFULO010000262.1:0-5318 GCF_054049855.1 Stenotrophomonas sp. P5_B8
GCTATGGCCTGGTGGTCGGCCTGGACGGCAGCGGTGACCGCACCAGCCAGGCGCCCTTCACCGTGCAGAGCTTGAAGAACCTGCTCGGCGAACTCGGCGTCAACGTACCGGCCAACGTCAATCCGCAGCTGAAGAACGTGGCCGCCGTGGCGATCCACGCCGAGCTGCCGCCGTTCGCCAAGCCGGGCCAGCCGATCGACATCACCGTGTCTTCGATCGGCAACGCGGTGTCGMTGCGCGGCGGCTCGTTGCTGATGGCGCCGCTGCGCGGTGCCGACGGCCAGGTCTACGCGATCGCCCAGGGCAACCTGGTGGTCGGTGGCTTCGGCGTGCAGGGCAAGGACGGTTCGCGGGTATCGGTGAACGTCCCCAGCGTCGGTCGCATTCCCAATGGCGCCACGGTCGAACGTGCACTGCCGGACGTGTTCAACGGCGGTGGCGACATCACCCTGAACCTGCACAAGAACGACTTCACCACGGTCTCGCGGATGGTTGCCGCGCTGAACACTGCCTTCGGCGATGGCGCAGCGCGGGCGATCGACGGTGTCACGGTATCGGTGCAGTCGCCGAGCGACCCGGGCGCCCGCATCGGGATGCTGGCACGTATCGAAAACCTGGAACTCACCCCGGGCAGCGCGCCGGCCAAGGTGGTGGTCAACGCACGTACCGGCACGGTCGTGATCGGCTCGCAGGTGCGCGTCGGCCCGGCGGCCATTTCGCATGGCTCGCTCACCGTGACCATCAACGAGAACACCAACGTCAGCCAGCCCAATGCCTTCGGCAACGGCCAGACCGTGGCCTCGCCGCAGTCCACCATCACCGCCACCAACGATGGCAGCCGCATGTTCAAGTTCACCGGCGGCACCACGCTGGACGAGATCGTGCATGCGGTCAACGCGGTGGGGGCGGCACCTGGCGATCTGATTGCGATCCTGGAAGCACTCAAGCAGGCCGGCGCACTGAGCGCCGAGCTCGAGGTGATCTGACATGCGCATCAACCCGGCACTGGAACTCAATCCGGCCCAGGCCAACAGCCCGGCCAAGGTGGACAAGGTGGCGCGYCAGCTGGAAGGCCAGTTCGCGCAGATGCTGGTCAAGAGCATGCGCGATGCCAGCTTCGGCGACTCGCTGTTTCCCGCCGAAAACACCATGTTCCGCGAGATGTACGACCACAAGATCGCCGAGGCGATGACCCGTGGGCGCGGGCTGGGCCTGTCGGCGATGATCACCCGTCAACTGGGTGGCGCCGAGGCCGAGGCCGCCAAGCCGACCGACACCGCCTTGAACCCGGCCGCCGCGCTGCGCGCATACCGGCTCAACGCACCGGCGGCGGCGCCGATGGCGCTGCCCGCCTCGACCATGCCGGCCGGCACGCCGAGCGAAGTGGAGATGCTGCAGCAGTTGCGCGGCGCCGATCCGTCAACGGTGCTGCAGCCGATGGAACGTGCGCTGGATCTGATCGCCGGCCGCGAGAGCAGCCAGATGCACGAGGCCATCGGCCGTTCCGATCCGTATTCGGCGGCGTCCGGCGTCAGCGATCCGACCGAACAGAACTGGGCCGCGCTGGCCGATGACCGCTGGCGCGACGTCAACGGTACGGCCGCCGCGCGGGGACCGAGTGCGGTCGATACGCTGGCCGCCAACACCGCTGCCGCCCAGCTTGGCCCGCACACGCCGGAAGGTTTCGTGGCCAGCATCTGGAACCACGCCCAGCAGGCCGCGCGCGAACTGGGCGTGGATGCCAAGGCGCTGGTCGCCCAGGCCGCGCTGGAGACCGGTTGGGGCCGCAAGCTGGTGCAGCGCAACGGCGGTGGCAGCTCGCACAACCTGTTCGGGATCAAGGCCAGCGGCTGGAGCGGCGAACGCGCCACCAGCGGCACCCATGAATACGTGGACGGCGTGCGCCGCAACGAAACCGCCAGCTTCCGCGCCTACACCTCGGTTGGCGACAGTTTTGCCGACTACGTGAAACTGCTCAAGAACAGCCCGCGTTACCAGAATGCGCTGCAGGCCGGCGGCGATGTCCGCGGCTTCGCCCAGGGCCTGCAGAAGGCCGGCTACGCCACCGATCCCAGCTACGCGGCCAAGATCGCCGCGATTGCCGGCGGCCCGACCATCGAGCGCGCGATCGCCGCCGTGGGCAATGCCAGCCAGCGCCTGGGCGAGACCTTTGCCAGCACCGCCAGCCCGACCGGGCTGGGCGTCATCCGTCGTTGAGGTAACCCATGTCCAGCGTACTTTCCACCGGCACCAGCGCCCTGCTCGCTTTCCAGCGGGCGCTGGCGACCACCAGCCACAACGTCGCCAACATCAACACGCCGGGCTACAGCCGGCAGAAGGTCGACTTCGCCACCGCCAATCCGCAGAACTTCGGCTATGGCGACGTGGGCAACGGCACCCGGATCAGCGATATCCGCCGGGTGGCCGACCAGCTGGCGATCTCGCGGTTGCTCGATGGCAGTGGTGAACTGGCGCGATTGAAGCAGCTGTCGAGCATGGCCGACCGTGTGGATGCGATGTTCTCTGATACCGCCACCAACGTGTCCGGGGTCTGGTCGAGCTTCTTCGACACGGTCAGCGGCCTGTCCTCCAACGCGTCGGGTACGGCCGACCGGCAGAACATGCTCGACGGCGGCAAGACCCTGGCCAGCCGCTTCCAGCAGCTCAACGGCCAGCTCAATACGCTCAACGGCGAGGTCAACAACGGCCTCATCGCCGGCGCGTCGGAGATCAACCGGCTCGCCAAGGAAATCGCGCAGCTCAACGGCAGCATCGGTGGCAACGCGGCCAACGCCGCGCCGGACCTGCTGGATCGCCGCGATGCGCTGATCGCCAACCTGGTCGGCTATACCGGCGGCAACGCGGTGATGCAGGACGGCGGCTTGATGAACGTCTACACCGCCGGTGGCSAGGCGCTGGTGGTAGGCACCACCGCCTCCAAGGTCACCACCGTGGCCGATCCGTACATGCCCGAGCGCCTGCAGCTCGCGCTGGAGAGCGCCGGCCAGAAGATCACCCTGGAACCGAAGACCCTCGGCGGCCAGATCGGCGGTCTGCTGGAGTTCCGCGATACCGTGCTGACGCCCACCCAGGCCGAACTGGGCAAGCTGGCCGTCGGCATGGCCAGCAGCTTCAACGATGTGCACCGCCAGGGCGCGGACCTGTACGGCAACCTGGGCGGGGACTTCTTCAACATCGGCAGCCCGCGCATCACCGGCAACGCCAACAACACCGGCACCGCCAGCATGACCGCCAGCTTCGGCGACCTGTCCAAGCTGGACGGGCAGAACGTGCTGCTCAAGTTCGACGGCACCCAGTGGCAGGCGACCCGCGCCGACACCGGCGCGGCGATTCCGATGACCGGCACCGGCAGCGCCGCCGACCCGCTGGTGATCAACGGCGTGGAACTGGTGATGACCGGTGCCCCGGCCGTGAACGACCGCATGCTGCTGCAGCCCACCGCGGGCGTGGCCGGCACCCTGTCGGTGGCGATCACCGATACCTCGCGCATCGCGGCGGCGGCACCGATCAAGGGCACGGCCGCACTGACCAATACCGGTACCGGCAAGCTCACCGGGGTCAAGGTGACCGACCACAACAACGCGGCGCTGCGCAATCCGGCCGCGATCGTGTTCACCAGCGCCACCCAGTACACGCTCGATGGTGCCGGCCCGTTCACCTATACCGCCGGCCAGACCATCAGCGCCAATGGCTGGAGCTTCGTGCTCGACGGTGCGCCCAAGACCGGCGACACCTTCGGCATCGGCCCGACTCCGGCCGGTTCCTCGGACAACAGCAACGCCCTGTTGCTGGCCAAGGTGGAACAGGCCAAGGCCTTCAACGACGGTACCGTGACGCTCAGTGGCGCGCTCGGTGGGCTCACCACCCAGGTTGGCGCCGCCGCGCGATCGGCAGATTACTCGCTGCAGGCCCAGCAGGTGATCACCGACCAGGCGCAGTCCGCGCGCGATGCGATCTCCGGGGTCAACCTGGATGAGGAAGCGGCCGACATGCTGCGCCTGCAACAGGCCTACCAGGCCGCCTCGCAGCTGATTTCCACCGCCGACAACATGTTCCAGACCATCCTCGGAGCCGTGAGCCGATGAACAGCCGCATTTCCACCGGGATGATGTTCCAGCAGTCGGTGTCGTTGATGATGGCCAAGCAGGCCAAGATGAGCCACCTGGAACAGCAGATCGCCACCGGCCGCCGCCTGGTGACCGCCAAGGACGACCCGGTCGCCTCCGGCGCCGCCGTCGGCCTGGACCGCACGCTGGCCTCGCTGGACCGCATGCAGCTCAACGCGGGCAACGTGCAGAACCGGCTGGGCCTGCAGGAAAACGCACTGGCCCAGGTCGGCGACATGATGGGGCGCATCACCGAGTTGACGATCTACGCCAATAATCCGGCGCTGGCCGCCTCGGACAAGCAGTCGATGGTCACGGAAATCGAGGCGATCCGCGGGAACCTGCTGGCGCTGGCCAACAGTACCGACGGCACCGGGCGCTATTTGTTTGGCGGTACGGCCGATGACAGCCCGCCTTTCAGCCAGATCGATGGCAAGGTGGTCTATAACGGCGACCAGAACCAGCGCCAGGTCGAGGTCGGGCCGGACACGTACGTGCTCGATGCCCTGCCCGGCAGCGAGATTTTCCTGCGGATCGGTACCGGCGATGGGCACGTGGACGGGGCGGCCAGCACGGCCAACACGGGCACGGGCGTGCTGACCAATGTGACCCGCGACGGCAGCGACAGCTGGAACGGCCAGGGCTTCAGCGTGCGCTTCACCGCTGAAGACCAGTACGAGCTGCTGGATGCCGGCGGTACGGTGGTGTCCACCGGTACGATGAAGGCAGGCGACGATCTGGTGCTCAACGGGGTGCGTTTGCACATCGACGGCAAGCCGGCGGCCGGCGATACCTTCGAGGTGAGTCCGGCGACCAGCCGGGATATTTTCAGCACGCTGGACAGTCTGATCGGGTCGTTGAAGATGGATACCGGGAGCGCGTCCAAGTCGGCGGCGCAGCAGAATCTGCTGCAAAGTGGTCTGCGCGACGTTGCGCGGGCCTCGGAGCGGATGATCGATTCGCGCGCGGCCGGTGGTGCGCAGTTGAAGGCGCTGGACAATGCGGCGGACATGCGTGAGTCCAATACGGTGACGCTCAAGAGCACGCTGTCGCAGATGCGCGATCTGGACTACGCCGATGCCATCAGTCAGTACCAGCTGGAGAGCACTGCCCTCCAGGCCGCGCAGACGCTGTTCTCGCAGATGCAGCAGATGTCGTTGTTCAACGTGTTGCGCTGATACCGCGACACGA
>NZ_JBFULO010000263.1:0-5315 GCF_054049855.1 Stenotrophomonas sp. P5_B8
GGTGAAGGTCGATGTCGAACGTGGTCTGATCGCAATCCGTGGTGCCGTTCCGGGCGCAGCGGGTGGTGACGTGATCGTTCGTCCGGCTAGCAAGGCATAAGGAGAGATGACGATGGAACTCGTTATCACGGGTAGCAACAACAAGGTCTCGGTCTCCGATGCCGTGTTCGGTCGCGATTTCAGCGAAGATCTGGTTCACCAGGTCGTCGTTGCTTACCGCAACGCCGGTCGCGCCGGCACCAAGGCGCAGAAGACTCGCTCTGAAGTGGCTGGTACCACCAAGAAGTCGAAGAAGCAGAAGGGCGGCGGCGCGCGTCATGGCGCACTGACGGCTCCGATCTTCGTCGGCGGTGGTGTCACCTTCGCGGCCAAGCCGCGCAGCTTCGAGCAGAAGGTCAATCGCAAGCAGTACCGTGCAGCCATGTGCGCGATCCTGTCCGAGCTGAACCGTCAGGGCCGTTTGACGATCGTGGAGTCCTTCGATGTCGAAGCGACCAACACCAAGTCGTTGATCGCCAAGCTGGCCGGCCTGGAAGTGGGCAAGCGCCCGCTGATCGTCACCGAAGATGCCTCCGAGCACCTGTACCTGTCGGCGCGCAACATTCCCTACGTGGAAGTGCGTGACGTCCAGGGTCTGGACCCGGTGTCGCTGGTCGGTGCCGACACGGTCGTCATCACCGCTGACGCGGTCAAGAAGGTCGAGGAGTGGCTGGCATGAGCGCCAACGAGAAAGTCTTCAGCGTGCTGCGTGCTCCGCGAGTCTCCGAAAAGACCGCGCGCCTGCAGGAACATTCCAACCAGTATGTCTTTGAAGTGTCGAACGAAGCGACCAAGGCCGATGTAAAGGCCGYGGTAGAGCAGTTGTTCGCCGTCAAGGTCGAGTCGGTCAACGTGCTGAACGTGAAGGGCAARAACAAGTCCTTCCGTAACCGCACCGGCCGTCGCGGCGATTGGCGCAAGGCATACGTGCGTCTCGCCGATGGCCAGTCCATCGATGTAACGGCCAAGGCCTGAGGTCCATCCCATGCCATTGATGAAATTCAAGCCCACTTCCCCCGGCCGCCGTTCGGCCGTGCGCGTGGTTACGCCCGATCTGCACAAGGGCGCACCGCACGCAGCGTTGCTGGAGCCGCAGAGTAAGTCCGGTGGTCGTAACCACCACGGCCGCATCACCACCCGTCACGTTGGTGGTGGTCACAAGCAGCACTACCGCGTCATCGACTTCAAGCGCAACAAGGAAGGCATTCCGGCGCGCGTGGAACGCATCGAATACGATCCGAACCGCACCGCCCATATCGCCCTGCTGTGCTACGTCGACGGCGAGCGCCGCTACATCATCGCACCGAAGGGCCTGAAGGCCGGTGACCAGGTGATCGCGGGCTCGGACGCGCCGATCAAGGCGGGCAACACCCTGCCGCTGCGCAACATCCCGGTCGGTACCACTGTCCACGGCATCGAACTGAAGCCGGGCAAGGGTGCCCAGATCGCCCGTGCCGCCGGCGCCGCCGTGCAGCTCGTCGCTCGTGAAGGCATCTACGCCACCCTGCGCCTGCGCTCGGGTGAAATGCGCAAGGTGCCGGTCGAGTGCCGCGCCACCATCGGTGAAGTCGGTAACGACGAACACAACCTGGAAAAGCTGGGCAAGGCTGGCGCCAAGCGCTGGCGCGGTGTTCGCCCGACCGTTCGTGGTGCTGCCATGAACCCGGTTGACCATCCGCACGGTGGTGGTGAGGCGAAGGCCGGCCAGGGTAATCCGCATCCGGTCACCCCGTGGGGTGTTCCGACCAAGGGTTACAAGACGCGCAAGAACAAGCGCACCCAGCAATTCATCGTCCGCGATCGTAGGGGCTAATCGACCATGGCACGTTCACTCAAGAAGGGCCCGTTCGTCGATCACCACCTCGTCAAGAAGGTGGAGGCCGCTGCGGGTAGCAAGAAGCCGATCAAGACCTGGTCGCGCCGTTCGATGATCCTGCCGGAAATGGTAGGCATCACCATCGCCGTTCATAACGGCAAGAACCACGTCCCGGTGCTCGTCAACGAGAACATGGTCGGCCACAAGCTCGGCGAATTTGCCATCACCCGGACCTTCAAGGGTCACGGTGGTGACAAGAAGTCGGGCAAGTAAGGAGAGATGACAATGGAAGCGAAAGCAATCCTGCGCTCCGCGCGCATCTCTGCGCAGAAAGCCC
Source organism: Stenotrophomonas sp. P5_B8 (assembly GCF_054049855.1). Taxonomy (NCBI): domain Bacteria; kingdom Pseudomonadati; phylum Pseudomonadota; class Gammaproteobacteria; order Lysobacterales; family Lysobacteraceae; genus Stenotrophomonas; species Stenotrophomonas sp. P5_B8. The sequence continues at coordinate 2,193 of NZ_JBFULO010000263.1, forward strand.
GCCTGGTCGCAGACCAGGTGCGTGGCCTGCCGGCCGAGCGTGCGGTCAACCTGCTGAAGTTTTCGGATAAGAAGGCTGCCCACCTGATCAAGAAGGTGGTGGAGTCGGCTATCGCAAATGCCGAAAACAACCAGGGCGCCGACGTCGACGAGCTGAAGGTTCAGACCATCATGGTAGATGAAGGTCCGACCCTGAAGCGTTTCATGGCGCGGGCGAAAGGCCGCGGCACCCGCATCCTCAAGCGCACCAGCCACATCACTGTGGTTGTGGGCGCCGGCAAGTAAGCGGAAAGGAAAACACCATGGGTCATAAAGTTCATCCGATTGGTATCCGCCTCGGCATTTCCAAGGACTGGAACTCCAAGTGGTACGCCAACAAGGCCGAGTTTGCTGGTTATCTGGCAGCCGACCTGAAGGTGCGGGAAATGCTGCGCAAGAAGCTTGCGCAGGCCGGCATCAGCAAGATCCTTATCGAGCGTCCGGCAAAGACCGCTCGCGTGACGATCCACACCGCCCGTCCGGGCGTGGTGATCGGCAAGCGCGGTGAGGACATCGAAAAGCTGCGCAAGGAAGTGAGCGAGATGATGGGCGTCCCGGCGCACATCAACGTCACCGAAGTGCGCAAGCCCGAGCTGGACGCGCAGCTGGTTGCCGAGTCGATCGCGCAGCAGCTGGAGCGTCGCATCATGTTCCGCCGTGCAATGAAGCGCTCGGTCGGCAACGCGATGCGCCTCGGTGCCCTGGGCATCAAGGTCAACGTCGGTGGCCGCTTGAACGGTGCAGAAATCGCCCGTTCGGAGTGGTACCGCGAAGGCCGCGTGCCGCTGCACACGCTGCGTGYCGACATCGACTATGGCTTCGCTGAAGCCAAGACGACCTACGGCATCATCGGCATCAAGGTCTGGATCTACAAGGGCGAGGTTTTCGATTTCTCCCAGGTTGGCCAGGAAAAGCAGGACGATTCCCCGCGCAACGATCGTAACGATCGCGGCGACCGTGGTGACCGTCAGCGCCCGGCCCGTGAAGCGAGGTAACGACAATGTTGCAACCCAAGCGAACCAAGTACCGCAAGGTACACAAGGGCCGTAACGATGGCCTGAGCTGGAGCGCCAATGCTGTCAGCTTCGGCGAGTACGGCCTGAAGGCAACCGCCCACGGTCAGCTGACCGCGCGTCAGATCGAAGCGGCCCGCCGCTCGATCAGCCGCTACGTCAAGCGCGGTGGCAAGATGTGGATCCGAGTGTTCCCCGACAAGCCGATCACCAAGAAGCCCATCGAAGTCCGAATGGGTTCTGGTAAGGGCAACGTGGAATACTGGGTCGCCCAGATCCAGCCCGGCCGCATGATCTATGAAATTGAAGGTGTGGGTGAAGACGTGGCTCGCGAGGCGTTCCGCCTGGCGGCCGCCAAGCTCTCCGTGACCACCACCTTCGTGACCCGGACGGTGATGTAATGGATATCAAACAACTTCGCGAAAAGTCGGCTGACGATCTGAAGGCCCACCTGACCGATCTGCGTAAGGAGCAGTTCTCGCTCCGCATGCAGCAGGTTACCGGCCAGCTGCCGAAGACTCACGAAACCCGCCGGGTCCGCCGCGAGATTGCTCGCGTCAAGACCCTGCTCGGCAGCACCAAGTAAGGATGGCCGCGATGAGCGACAATACTGAAAACAAGACGCTGCGCACGGTCGAAGGCCGTGTCGTCAGCAACAAGATGGACAAGACGGTCACCGTGTTGGTGGAACGCCTGGTCAAGCACGCCCTGTACGGCAAGTACATCAAGCGTTCGACCAAGCTCCACGCACACGACGCCGACAACGCCTGCAACGAAGGCGATGTCGTCCGCGTGACCGAAATTGCTCCGATGTCCAAGACCAAGAACTGGCGCGTGGTGGAAGTCATCACGCGTGCGGCTGAATAAGGAGATCTGAATCATGATCCAGATGCAGAGCTACCTCGAGGTCGCGGACAATTCCGGTGCCAAGGAAGTGATGTGCATCAAGGTGCTGGGCGGCTCCAAGCGTCGCTACGCCCACATCGGTGACATCATCAAGGTAACCGTGAAGGATGCAATTCCGCGTGGCAAGGTCAAGAAGGGTGAAGTGTTCGACGCCGTCGTGGTGCGTACCCGCAAGGGTGTGCGTCGCGCCGACGGTTCGCTGATCCGTTTCGACGCCAACGCTGCGGTCCTGCTCAACAACAAGCAAGAGCCGATCGGCACCCGCATCTTCGGACCGGTGACTCGTGAACTTCGTACCGAGAAGTTCATGAAGATCGTCTCGCTCGCTCCCGAAGTGCTGTGAGCGACAGGAGATAATCATGGCTAACCGTATCAAGAAGGGCGACCAGGTCGTCGTCAACACCGGCAAGGACAAGGGCAAGCAGGGCGAAATCGTCCGCGTCGACGGCGATCGTGTGATCGTCGCCAACGTGAACATCGTCAAGCGCCACACCAAGCCGAACCCGCAGGCAGGCGTTGCCGGCGGCGTGGTCGAGCGTGAAGCGTCGATCCATATCTCCAACGTGAATGTGCTGAACCCGGCTTCGGGCAAAGGCGAACGCGTTGGTTTCAAAGTGCTGGAGGATGGACGCAAACTGCGTGTGTTCCGCTCCAGCGGTGAGGCGCTCGACGCCTGAGGATGCGCTGATGAATACCCGTCTCGAAAAGTTCTACAAGGAAGAAGTGGTGCCGGCGCTGATGAAGCAGTTCGGCTACACCAATCCGATGCAGGTTCCGAAGCTGGTCAAGGTCACCCTGAACATGGGTGTCGGTGAAGCAGCCACGAACAAGAAGATCCTGGAAAACGCCGTCGCCGACATGGCCAAGGTCTCCGGTCAGAAGCCGATCGTGACCAAGTCCCGCGTCTCGGTGGCCTCGTTCAAGATCCGCGATGGTTGGCCGATCGGCTGCAAGACCACGCTGCGTCGTGAAAAGATGTATGAGTTCATGGATCGCCTGATCAACATCTCGCTGCCGCGCGTGCGCGACTTCCGTGGTGTCTCGGGTCGTTCCTTCGACGGTCGTGGCAACTTCAACATGGGTGTGAAGGAACAGATCATCTTCCCGGAAATCGACTTCGACGCTGTCGACGCGATCCGCGGCATGGATATCGCCATCACCACCAC
>NZ_JBFULO010000264.1:0-5288 GCF_054049855.1 Stenotrophomonas sp. P5_B8
GTATAGATCTCCGGGCCCTGGTCGGTCTCGGCCCGCGGTATAGATCTCCGGGCCCTGGTCGGTCTCGGCCCGCGACTTGCTGAAACCGTGCGGTACCAAACCTTTGTCGCCATCCTTGCTACCACCGACATAAAGAACGATTGCCATGTGATGTGTTCCTCCAATAGAGCATCGTGCAGATACAACAACCATCAGCTTACCGCGCCGAACCTGACTGATTCGTCATTTAGCCTAATAACCATTGTTTGCATGCAGATGACGTCGCATTGCACGACGTTTTATTTACGCCGATTTAACGCGTGGATAACGGCCACCAGCCGCGTCCAGTGAGCGCATATACATCGGCCGCGCGTTCGAACGGATTGCGCGCGCTCACCCCGCCGCAGAGCAGGTACACCGGCAGATACAACGGGCCCAGCACCAGGTATTGGTAAACGTGGGCACGCTCATGGTCGTGCAGGCCGATCACCGGTTCGCTGCAGTGGCCGGCCTGGTGGGCGTAGGTGCGACAGGGCACGTCCAGCACCGGGCCGGTGTGCAGGATCACGTTGCCCAGGGTGATCGCCCCGCCCGGCCCCCACGGCCAGTCACGGAACACAACGGCAAGGTCCCTGCCGTTCCACGACGGGCGCGCGCCGGCCACCATCCCGGCCAGGCCGCCGATCAGTCCGATCAGGGTATTGGGCGCGGTCCACAGYGCGCCCAGCCCCTGCAGGACGCGCAGCGCCACTGGCGGCAGGCTCAATCGGCCTCGTTGGGAATCAACAGCCACAGGATCAGGTAGACCAGGATGCCGGGGAAGGCCGCCGACAGCACCGAGACCAGCACGAACAGCACCCGCACCAGGGTGGAGCTCCACCCGAAACGGTGTGCGATGCCGCCCATCACCCCGGCGATCATGCGGTCGTTGAGCGAGCGCGACAGCGGGCGTGGGGTGGCATTCATGGCAGCGGTCTCCGGCAGGCGATGGCGGACTGTAGCGCGGACGATGTCTACGGGGTGCGTTGACGCAGGGCCTTCAATTTTGCCCCGAACCACACCGCCGCGGTCTGCTCGGGCTGGCCCGGGCAGGCGATGCGGTAGGGGGTGCCACTCATGCTGCTCTGGCTGGCGGCCCGTTCGATGAACTGCTCGGCGGTGTCCACCTTGTCCTTCTTCAACAGGTAGTCGTACTTGCGCTGCAGGTGCGCGCGCGCCTCGGCGGCGTCGTGCCAGCTGCCGTTGCGCTGGAAGCGGCAACTGGAGCCATCCAGTGCGCCGATCAGCCCGGCGATCTCGCGGCGGGCGCTGTCACTGGGGGCGGCCTGGGCGATGCCCGGCGCGAGCAGCGCCAGTGCCAGCCACGGCAGGGAAGTCAACTTCATCGGGAACGTTCCTTCAACCAATCGGTGATGGTACCGGGCACTTCGCGCTGGGCGCGCCCGGACACATAAATGCCGATGTGGCCGCCCCGGAAACTGCTTTCGGTGTAGTCCGCACTGCCGATCCGCCCGCGCATCGCACGTGACGCATCCGGCGGCACCAGGTGGTCCTGTTCGGCGTAGATGTTCAGCACCGGCAGGGTCACCTGGGACAACTGGACGGTTTCCTCGCCGATGCGCACACCCTCGTGCATCAGCCCGTTGCCTTGGTAGAACTGCTTGATGAAGTCGCGGAAGGTCTCCCCGGCCAGRTCGGGCGAATCGAAGATCCACTTTTCCATGCGCAGGAAATCTTCCAGCGCAGCCTTGTCATCGAGGATGTCGAGCAGGCCCACGTACTTCTGCACGTTCAGCCGGAACGGCTTGAGCATCAGGTAACTGGCGTTCATCAGGTCGGCCGGGATGTTGCCCAGCGTGTCCACCAGCAGGTCCACATCCACCTGCCGGGCCCAGTGCGACAGCATGTTGTCCGGGGTCTGGAAATCGACCGGGGTGACCATGGTGATCAGGTTGGCCAGCTTGTGCTGGCGCAGCGCGGCATAGCACAGCGCAAATACCCCGCCCTGGCAGATGCCGAGCATGTTGATTGGCGCACCCGACTGCGCCTGCAGGTGATCCACCGCGCCATCGAGAAAGCGCAGCAGGTAGTCCTCCAGGGTCTGGTAGCGCTCGGAGCGGTCCGGGTAGCCCCAGTCCAGCACATACACGTCGTGGCCCAGCGCCAGCAGGCGCTGCACCAGCGAGCGGTCGGCCTGCAGGTCAACCATGTACGGGCGGTTGACCAGCGCGTAGACGATCAGCAACGGGGTGGCGTGCACCGGCGTGTCGGTGCCGACGAAGCGGTACAGCGCCACCTTGCCGTCGCGCCAGATTTCCTCGCGCGCGGTGGCCCCATAGTCCACGTCATCCACCGACGGCAGCAGGGTGAGCCCGTCCAGCAGCTTGCGCTGCATGGCCAGGGTCTCCTGCAGCAGGTCTTCGGCGTTGAATCCCAGCGGCCCTTTCATGGCGCGCGCGTCCTCTTCGACCTGGACGACGCGGATGTTGCGGCTGCGGGCTTGGCTGCGGGCTTGGTCGCGGACTTGCGGACAGCTTTCTTCGCAGGAGCCTTCGGCGCCTTGGCCGACGCTGCAGGTGCAGCCGCCGGCGAGGCGGCGGAAGCGGCGCGCCTGCGACCCGGTGGCGGCGTTGTCGGCGCGGGTGTTTTCGGGACTGGCGGGTCGCTGCGATGCGCGGATGACGCCTTCGGCGCACCACCTGCCGCCATGCGCCGGACCAGCCGCTCCAGCTCGGTGATGCGGCGATGCGCGGCGTCCATCTCGGTGCGGGTCGGCATGCCGATCGCCTCGCAGACCCGCTCGATCTCCTKCTGGGTGGCCGCGCGCAGACGCATCTGCGCATTGCCGAGCGAGGCGTAGACCTTCTGGAACGGTTCGGACAAAGCGACCTTGGCATAGGCCTCTTCAGCCGCCTCGATCCACAGGTCGAACATTGCCCGTGCGCTGGTCAGCTGGTTGCCCGGCTGCTCGTGTTCGGCCAGGCGCTGCTCGAACAGCTTGAACGCCTCATCGAGCGCCTGCTTGATCTGATCGACGTAGTCGCTGGAGTGCGCCTGGTACTCCTGCTGGGCGCGCAACAAGGCCTGCCAGCGCGCCTGATGCTCTCGGCCGGGGCCGAATGCCGGGCTCTGCAGCCACGGGCCCAGGTCGCGCTGCAGCGCTTCCAGCAGCTTCAGCAGATCCGGGCCACCGGCCTGCGTCTGCCCGCGCGCGCCCTGCAGCATCCACTGCAGCAGCCCGTCGCCCTGGCCTTCCACCGCCTGCTTCCAGGCCTGGGCTACATCAGCGCTGCTGGCATCGCGGCCGGCGAACTGCGCGGCCACCTGCTGCATCGTGCCGTACCAGCCGCCGGCCTGCTCGCGGAAGCGGTGCACCGCCGCATCGGCCGGGCTGCTGGTGGCAGTGGGCATCATCTGCGCCCACCAGTCGATTGCCTGCTGCCAGCTGCCCTGCCCCGACGCGCCGGGACCGGCTTGGCCAGGGGGCACCGCGGCATGTCGCAGAGCGTCACCCCAGGCGCTGAAGTACTGCCGCGCCAGGGCTTCGACGTCGCCCGCGTTGCTGCCGCTGCCGGCGGTGCTCATGACACGGTTCCCCGCAGGATCGAATCGAACGACATGGGCGTGTTCGGGCTCACGGCTTGGGGATGCGCAGGGTCTTGCTGATCATCAGCGACCCGGACAGTGCGAACAACAGCACCATCGGGTGCAGCTGCCACGGGCCCAGCTGCCAGCGGCCCAGCCACAGGTCATGCCCGATCGCGCCCATGCTGGCGGCCACCGCCAGCACCACCACCAGCGCCAGGCTGGTCGGRATCGGCGTGCCCTCGAAATACGSSACCTTGTCACCCTCCCCGGCCAGGGCCTCGGCGGTCACGTTGTAACGCGCCAGCCGGCTGACCCCGCAGCACACGAAATAGCTCAGCACCAGCCAGTCCCAGCCCCCCTGCATACCGCAGGCATAGGCCAGCGCGGCCGGGGCCACGCCGAAGGAAATCACGTCCGACAGCGAATCCAGCTCGCGGCCCAGGGTGGAACTGGACTTGCGCCAGCGCGCGATGCGCCCGTCCAGCGCATCGAAGATGAAGGCCAGCGGGATCAGCGCCATGCCGAACAGCAGGTAGCCACGCTGCCCGTCCTGCAGGAAGCGCATCGCGGCGAACACCGCGCCGGTGCCGCAAAAGGCGTTGGCCAGGGTGAACCAGTCGGCCAGGTGGAACTCGCGCAGCATCGAGAAGTGACGTTTCATGGAAGATCTGTAGACGGCAGTGGCAAGAGAGTACCGCGAGCGGCCCGAACCGTGACAGAGCGGCGCCCCGTTCGCGGGGTGCGGATCGGACTGATCGCGTTACCTCGGCCTTCACGTGGCCACGACCGGCGGTGAATTTTTGGCCACCCATCTTGACAGCGAGAACCGGCGGGGGCTGCCGGGGCTTATCCACAAAGTTGCGCACCAGTCATCCACACCCCCTGTGGACAACTCAATCTCAATAGACGCGACGGTGGTGATTTTTTGATCACCGCTGTCATCGCCACGCGGGTCCGGTGGCGAAAAAGACCGCCCCGGATCGCCACCGCTCGGCTAAGCTGGTCAGTGGACCCGCCGCCGCCACGTCCTGCCCGCCCACCGCGACAGGAGCCTTGTGCGTGCTTTCCGATKAATCCCTGGCGGCCCAGCTGCGCCGCCCACATGGCGACCACGCCCTGCCCGTGGCCGAATCGATGAACCGCAGCAACGGCGCCCTCAACCACGCGGCGATCGCCCTGCTGGCGGTGGCCGCCAATGAACAGGTGCTGGAAATCGGCCCGGGCAACGCCGCCTTCGCCGGTGAACTGCTGCGCGCGCCCGGCAGCCGCTATCTGGGCGTCGAGGTGTCGGCGGAGATGGTCATTGCGGCCCGCGACCGGCTTGGCGCGGCGGGCCTGGAAGGGCGCGCCAGCGTCGCCTTCGGCGATGTGCATGCACTGGAACTCGACGATGCCTGCATCGATGCCGCGCTCGCGGTGAACACGCTCTACTTCTGGGAGGATCCGGCCGTGCCGCTGGCCGAACTGGCGCGGGTGCTGCGCCCCGGCGGCCGGCTGTGCGTCGCCTTCGGCGATGCGGCCTTCATGCGCACCCTGCCCTTCACCGCCTACGGATTCCACCTGCATGCCCTGGCCGAGGTGGAACGTGCGCTGCGCAGCAGCGGGTTGCGCGTGTGCGGTTGGCGCAGCCACCGCGAACAGGGCGCCAGCAACGACGGGCGCGTGGTCGACAAGCACTTCCACCTGCTGCTCGCCCGTCGGTAGCGCCGGCCGCTGGCCGG
>NZ_JBFULO010000265.1:0-5265 GCF_054049855.1 Stenotrophomonas sp. P5_B8
CCACGGATACGGTCGGCGATCTTCTCGGCGATCATGATCGTGGTGGCGTTGAGGTTGCCGGTGATGATGCGCGGCATGATCGAGGCATCCACCACGCGCAGGCTTTCCATGCCATGCACGCGGCCCTGGCCATCAACCACGCTCATCGCATCGGTGCCCATCGCGCAGGAACAGGACGGGTGGTAGGCGGTTTCGGCATGGGCGCGCACGAAGGCGTCCAGTTCGGCGTCGCTCTGGCACGCGGCACTGGGGCTGATCTCGCGCCCCCGATACTCGTCCAGCGCAGGCTGGGCGATGATCTCGCGGGTGATGCGGATGGCATCGCGGAATTCCTGCCAGTCCTGGTCGGTGGACTGGTAATTGAACAGGATCGAGGGATGCTCGCGCGGGTCCAGCGATTTCGCATGCACGCGCCCACGGCTGGGCGTGCGCATCGAGCCCACGTGCGCCTGGAAGCCGTGTTCCTTGACCGCATTGGTGCCGTTGTAATTGATCGCCACCGGCAGGAAGTGGTACTGGATGTTGGGCCACTCGAAGTCCTCGCGGGTGCGGATGAACCCACCGGCCTCGAACTGGTTGCTGGCGCCGATGCCGGTGCCGGCGAACAGCCACTCCGCGCCGATTGCCGGCTGGTTCCACCACTGCAGCGCCGGGTACAGCGACACCGGCTTCTTGCAGGCGTACTGCATGTATACCTCCAGGTGGTCCTGCAGGTTTTCGCCGACACCGGGCAGGTCGTGCACCAGCGGCACGCCGAGCGCGGCCAGCAGCGCCGGTGCGCCCACGCCGGAGCGCTGCAGGATCTGCGGCGAGGCGATCGCACCGGCGCACAGCAGCACCTCGCGGCGCGCGGTGGCATCGATCGGCTCGGCACTGTTGCCGGTGAGGTAGCGCACGCCCACCGCGCGCTTGCCGGCAAACAGGATGCGGTCGGTGGTGGCATGCACCACGATCTCCAATCCGGCGCGGTCCTTGGCCATGTCCAGGTAACCGCGCGCGGTGCTGGAGCGGCGGCCGCGCGGGGTGACGGTGCGGTCCATCGGGCCGAAGCCTTCCTGCTGGTAGCCGTTGAGGTCGTCGGTACGCGGGTAGCCCGCCTGCACGCCGGCCTCGACCATGGCGTGGAACAGCACGTTGTTGCCGTTCTTTGGCGTGGCCACGCTGACCGGACCGTCGCCGCCGTGGTAGTCGTTGGGACCGATGTCGCGGGTTTCGGCCTTGCGGAAGTAGGGCAGCACGTCGGCGTAGCTCCAATCCTCCAGGCCGTCGAACCTGGCCCAGTTGTCGAAGTCCAGCGCGTTGCCGCGGATGTAGCACATGCCGTTGATCAGCGAAGAACCGCCCAGGCCCTTGCCACGTCCGCATTCCATGCGCCGGTTGTCCATGTGTGGCTCCGGCTCGGTCTCATAGGCCCAGTTGTAGCGGCGGCCCTGCAGCGGAAAGGCCAGTGCGGCCGGCATCTGCGTGCGGAAGTCCAGCCGGTAGTCCGGGCCACCGGCTTCAAGCAGCAGCACGCTGACGCCGGCGTCTTCGGTCAGGCGCGCGGCCAGCGTGTTGCCGGACGAGCCGGCGCCGATGATGATGTAGTCGTATTCGCGCTTCATCGCGGGGGTCTCCTGTCAGGCCGGTTCAGAACACCGACGCGTAGCGGTCCAGTTCGATCTGGATGGACTTGGTGCGGGTATAGGCGCGCAGCGTGGCCAGGCCGTTTTCGCGGCCCACGCCGGACTGCTTGTAGCCGCCCACCGGCATCTGCGCCGGCGATTCGCCCCAGCAGTTGACCCAGCAGATGCCGGCCTCCAACTGGTGGATCAGGCGGTGCGCGCGGCTCAGGTCGCGGCTGACCACGCCGGCGGCCAACCCATACTCGGTGGCGTTGGCGCGGGCGATCGCCTCTTCTTCAGTGTCGTAGGACAGCAGGCTCAGCACCGGCCCGAAGATCTCTTCGCGCACGATGCGCATGTCGTCGCGACAGTCGCTGAACACCGTCGGCGCCACGTAGCAGCCCTTGCCGAGCGCGCCGTCGGTCAACCGCTCGCCACCGCAGACCAGGCGCGCGCCTTCGGTCTTGCCGCTGGCGATATGGTCCAGCACGCGGCGCATGTGCGCGGCGCTGACCAGCGGGCCGAAGTTGGTGGCCTCCTGCAACGGATCGCCGATGCGGATGCGCGCGATGCGCTCGCTCAAGGCCAGTTCGACATCGGCGAGCAGGTCCTTGGGCACGAACACGCGCGTGCCATTGGTGCAGACCTGGCCGGAGCTGTAGAAGTTGGCCATCATCGCCACATCCGCGGCCAGCTCGATATCGGCATCGGCGCAGATGATCAGCGCCGACTTGCCGCCCAGTTCCATGGTCACCTCCTTGAGGGTGGAACTGGACGCACTGGCCATCACCTTGCGCCCGGTACTGGTGCCGCCGGTGAAGGAGATCTTTTCGATGCCCGGGTGCTCGGTCAGTGCCGAGCCCACACCGGCGCCATCGCCGGGCAGCACGTTGAAGACGCCGTCGGGCAGGCCGGCTTCGGTGAAGATCTCGGCCAGCTTCAGCGCGGTCAGCGGGGTCACTTCACTGGGCTTGAAGATCATCGCGTTGCCAGCGGCCAGTGCGGGGGCGGCCTTCCACAGCGCGATCTGGATCGGGTAGTTCCACGCGCCGATCGCCCCGACCACGCCCAGGGGTTCCTGCCGGGTGTAGAAAAAGCTGCCTTCGCGCAGCGGCACCTGGCTGCCTTCCAGCCCGTGCATCACCCCGGCGTAGTACTCCAGCACGTCCGCGCCGGTGACGATGTCCACGCTGCGGGTTTCGCTCAGCGGCTTGCCGGTGTTGAGCGTTTCCAGCTCGGCCAGCGCATCGTTGCGCTCGCGCAGCAATGCCACCGCACGCAGCAGGATGCGCGAGCGCTCCACCGTGGTCAGCGCGGCCCAGACCTTCTGGCCGGCCTGCGCGCTTTCCACTGCGGCGTCGAGATCGTCGCTGTTGGCGCTGTGCACCTTGGCCAGCACCTCGCCGGTGGCCGGGTTGGTGACCTCGAAGGTGCGGTTGCCCTGCGAGGGAACGTAGCGGCCGCCGATGTACAGCAGTTGGTCGGGGAAGTGGGGCATGTCGATGACTCCTTTGCAGCGGGAGACCAGTGGGTTCAGCGGGTCAGATGCAGGAACTGCAGGTGGCGCTCGTACTGGTCGATGATGTCGTTGATGATCTGCTGGCGGCTGTAGCCGAACAGCTCGTAGTCCTGTCCACCTTCGTAGAGGTGCACCTCGGCGCGGTAATAACGCAGGCTGCGGAAGCGTTGCGCGGCAAACGAGGGCGTGAGGTAGCCGCGCATGATCACCTGGTAGGTGAACACCTGTTGCTCGCCATGGTCGACCAGCAGTTCCATGTGGCCCGGTTCGAATTTCGTGTGCACATCCAGGCCTTTCTCGCGCAGCTGCGCGGCCACCGCCTCGATGGCCGGCTTCACGTCGGTGTCCATGAACCGGTACACCTCGTCGCGCACCGGGAAGTGCACCGCCTGGGAGATGCGCTGGCGCCAGCCACGCTGGTGCCGCGACTGCCCGATCAGCGGGATCGGCGAATACTGCGAGGCCTTCTTGCGCTGCGACTCTTCGCCCAGCGCGCGGGTCAGCCCCCACAGCATCAGCAGCAGCACCACCGAGAACGGCAGCGAGGCCAGCACGACGGCCGATTTGAGCGCGTCCATGCTGCCGGCCAGCAACAGGCCGGCGGTGACCAGGCCGGTCATCACGCCCCAGAACACGCGCAGCCAGCGCGGACCATCGTCCTCCGGCGCGCCGCCGTGCGAGGACAGCGTGGACAGCACCACGGTACCCGAGTCGGCCGAGGTCACGAAGAACACGAAGCTGACGATCACGGTGACCGCAATGACCACCCGGCTCCAGGGATAGTTGTCCAGCAGTGCGTACAGCACGGTCGGCGGGTTATCCACCGCCATCTGCGCCAACTGCACCTGGTCGTGGTGGAGGATCTGGTCCAGCGCGCTGTTGCCGAAGATCGACAGCCACGCCAGGGTGAATCCGAGCGGGATCAGCAGCACGCCCAGCACGAATTCGCGGATGGTGCGGCCACGCGAGATGCGCGCGATGAACAGCCCCACGAACGGCGCCCAGCCGATCCACCAGGCCCAGTAGAACACCGTCCAGTTGCCCAGCCAGTCCGGCCGCCCGCCGTAGGCATACACGTCGAAGCTCTTGCCGACCACGTTGCCCAGGTAGTCGCCCATGTTCTGCATGAACGCGTTGAGCAGGTACTGGGTGGGCCCGGCGAACAGCATGAACAGCAGCAGCCCGATGGCCAGCAGCATGTTGATGTTGGACATCCAGCGCACGCCTTTTTCCACCCCGGACACGGCCACGGCGATGGCCGCGCCCATCATCAGCACGATCAACCCGACCTGCACCCAGGCCGCGTGTGGCACCTGGAACAGGGTATTGAGGCCGGCGTTGAGGTGCAGCACGCCAAAGCCCATGTCCGCGCCCAGGCCGAACACCGTGGCCACGATGCCCAGCGCATCGACGGTGTAGCCGATGGGGCCGTTGATGCGCTTGCCGATCAGCGGATACAGCGCCGAGCGCAGCGCCAGCGGCAGGTTGTGGCGGTAGGCGAAGTAGGCCAGCGCCATCGCCGCCAGCGCGAATACGCCCCAGCCGTGCAGGCCCCAGTGCAGGAACAGCAGCTGCATGGCTTGCCGCGCGCTGGCCTCGCCACTGCCCACGCCGCCCTGCGGCGGCAGCAGATAGTGGGTAAGCGGTTCGGACACGCAGAAGAAGAACAGGGTGATGCTGATCCCGGCCGCGAACAGCATCCCGGCCCAGGACAGATAGCTGAATTCCGGTTCGTCGTGGTCCGCGCCAAGCTTGACCGTGCCATAGCCGGACAGTGCCACGCCGACCACGAACACCAGGTACACGGTCATCGCCAGCAGGTAATACCAGCCGACGTTGCGCGAGGCCCAGGTCTGGGCATCCAGCAACAGCACGCCGGCATCGATGGGAAACACGGTGACCAGAAGGGCGAATGCCGCCACGATCGTGGCGGCAAGCAGGAAGACCGGTCGAAGCGTGCGTACCTCGTTTTGAGGTGACTCCACAGCGCTCATGGGGTGGGGGTACTCTCGGTGCCGGATACGGCAGACCCGGACTATTACCCCACATCGACTGTGGAGGGGCTGTTTACGCCGCGAAGATGCCCGCCGCGCAACGGCGGCGGGTATCGGGGTGAGGCCTTACCGCAGCGCGCTGCTGGGT
>NZ_JBFULO010000266.1:0-5240 GCF_054049855.1 Stenotrophomonas sp. P5_B8
GAGCATGCCTTCCTGGAGTGGGGTGAGCGGGTAGATATCCTGGATGGCCGCAGCGCCGCCATCCATCGAAGCGACGATCTGATCGATCTCTTCCTGCGTGATGTCCAGCAAGGGGAGCAGCTCGGGGACGATCCTGTCCACACCCGGCTCGAGCAGGTTGGCCGGAATCGCTTCGCTTTCATCCTGCTCGTAGTTGAAGGACTCGCCCGCGCCGAGCCTTTCGAGAATCTGGTCGCGATTGGACTTGATCAGATCGATGAGTTCGCGGTCCTTCAAGGCGGCACCGGGACCACGAAGGGACAGTTTGCCGTCGACCTGGCGGATGGAGGCCTGCCGAACCTGAAGCAGCGCGTGAAGTGAGGCAAGGCTCATAGGACGATCTCTCCGTATTCTTGGGTATTGGCGGCAATATCCGCGAGCACCGGTGTTGTGAAGATGGTGCGGATGTCCGCCTGCAGGTTCGATCGGCGCATGTGCTCGATGATGCGCACGGCCAGCAGGGAATGCCCGCCAAGCTCGAAGAAGTTGTCATGGCGACCGACCTTCTCCACGCCCAGGACTTCACTCCAGATCCGTGCCAGCTCGGTTTCGATCTCGCCGATCGGCGCCTGGTACGGCCGGCTGAGGTAGGCCTCGCCATCCGGTGCCGGCAGTGCCTTGCGGTCCTGTTTGCCGTTGGATGTCACCGGCATCTCGTCCATTTTCACGTAGGCAGCCGGCACCATGTACTCGGGTAGCTTGCCGCCCAGGTGGGTCAGCAGGCGTTCGGTGGATACGTCTGCGTCGTGGGTGGTGGTGTAGTAGGCGACCAGACGGTGGTCGCCAGGCACGTCTTCGCGGACCATGACGATGGCATCGCGGACGCCCGGGAAGTGCAGCAGCTGGGCCTCGATTTCGCCCAGCTCGATGCGGAAGCCACGAACCTTGACCTGGAAGTCGTTGCGGCCAATGAACTCGATGTCGCCGTTGGAGAAGAAGCGGGCCAGGTCACCGGTGCAGTAGAGCGGTCCGGGAATGTCCGGCCAGGGCGAGGAGACGAATCGCTCGGCGGTCAGTTGCGGGTCGGTATAGCCCTCGGCCAAGCAGGGACCGGCGATGTACAGGTTGCCGATGACGCCGACCGGGACCGGCTGCAGGTGGGCATCAAGCACATAGTAGCGGGCGTTCTGGATCGGGCGGCCGTAGGGGATGCTGCGCCAGTCGCCGCTGACCTGGTGAACTTCGAAGTGGTTGGACCAGATGGTCGCTTCGGTGGCACCGCCCAGGGAAATGAAGCGGGCATTGGGGAAGGCATCGGCCATGGCGCCGGGCAGCGACAGTGGGATCCAGTCACCACTGTTGAAGATCAGGCGCAGCGAGGGATTCTGCCGGGGTATCTGCTGCAGGAACGGCACCAGCAGCTGCAGGGCGGCCGGGGCCGAATCCCAGAAGGTCACGCGCGGATCGAGCACAGCCTCGGCCAAGCGCTGCGGATCGGCCAACTGGTCAGTGCTGGCCATCTGGATGGTGGCACCGGCGGCCAGGATGCCGAAGATGTCGTAGACGGACAGGTCAAAGCTGATCGAGGTGATGAACAGCAGGCAGTCGTTGTGATCGACCTGGTAGGTCCGGTTGACCCAATGGATCAGGTTGATGACCGGAGCATGGGCAACTTTGATGCCCTTGGGCTTACCCGTGGAACCGGAGGTATAGATGATGTAGGCCAGGTCACGGCTGCCCAGGCCAAGCAGGGCCGGTGGCAGGTTGGTGGCCTCCTGGTTTGCCCAGGCCTGTGCATCGGCCTGCAGGTCCACCACGACCGGCAACACGGGCAGGCCGGCAAAGGTACTACGCAGCTTGTCGCGGGTAGCTGCATGGACCATCGCCACCTGCGGGCGTGCATCGGCCAGCATCGAAACAAGCCGGTCGACAGGATAGCTTGCATCCAGCGGCACATAGGCACCGCCGGCCTTGAGGATGGCGACCAGGCCGATGACCATTTCCGGCGAACGGTCCACGCAGATGGCAACCTGCACGCCGGGGGCGACACCTTGATCACGCAGATGCCTGGCCAGGCGATTGGCCTGCTCATTGAGCTGGCGATAGCTGAGGGTATGTTCCTGGAAGCGCAGCGCGATGGCATCCGGGGACTCGGCGGCACGGGCCTCAAACAGCTCATGAATGCAGCGCTTGGCCGGGTATGGTGTGGCGGTGGCATTCCAGTCGACCAGAATCTTGTGCCGTTCCTCGGCTGGCAGCACGCCGAGCGTCTGCAGGTTGCTGTCCGGCTCTTGTTCCAAGGCCTGGATCAGCGATTCCAACGCGGTGCGTACCATGTTGCAGACCAGATCGGGATCTACTGCCGGCAGGACCTGGATGGAGGTCAGGAAATCCTCTTCGATGTCGTCAACATTGAGCACAAGCGGATAGTTGGTGCGTTCCTCGCTGACCAGCTCCTCGACCTGGGTGGAGGTCATGCCATCGATGGGATTTCCGGCCTCATTCATGGCGTGGCGGTAGTTGAGAATGGCGGTAAACAGCGGAGCTGGTGCGGCTACACCGCTGCAACGCTGGGCCAGAGCAAGGGAGGCATGCTCATGGGACATGAGCTCGGTCAGTCGTCGATGGGTGGCGCGGACGCCCTCGGTGGCACCCACGCCTTCCACCTTTACCAGGATGGGGAGGGTGTTGATGAACGGGCCGAAGATGCGGTCGGCCGATTCGTCCAGAGACATGCGACCGAACAACACGGTGCCAAAGACTGCATCGGGCCGGCCGGCCGTGCGCGCGACGACCTGCGCCCACGCTACGTGGAACAGGCTGGCCGCACTGACCCCCAATTGTTTGGCCTTGCGTCTGATGTGCCGGGACAGGCCGATGGGCAGGCGCCGCCTGGCTTCGACGACGTGGGCTCCATCGCCATGTACGTTGAGTAGATTGAACGGTGCGGTCGCCTCCGTGACGTCGCGCAGCATACTGCGGAAGAAGGCCTCATCATCGGCATTGCTGCCTTCATGTCGCGCACGTGCGACCACGTGCTTGAACGGCAGGGGCGATGGGAGCGCGGCTGCGCCGCCGTGAAGTATGGCCATGACCTCATGATTGAGCAGCTGTGCCGTGGTGACATCGTCGATAAGGTGGTGGACCATCCGGATCGCGAGCCACTGTCCGCTGGCGGCATCATGCGCGGCGTAGACTCGCATCAACGGCGCACTCTGGAGGTCGAGTCGGTAGTGGCGGGGGTCGACGTGGCCAACCAACTGTTCTGCGACGTCGCCAACGGCAGCGTCGAACGTCAGGACCTGTAGGGAGAGCGGTGCCTGGCGCCAGACCACCTGCAACGGCGAGGTCAGCCCTTCCCAGACCACGCTGGTCCGGCAGATGTCGTGGCGCGCGATCACCGCGTTCAATGCCTCAACGTAGGCGTCCAGTGCCTGCTTTTCACCGAACCGCACAAGGCTCCACATCAGGTAGGGATCGCTCTGCGTTTCCATCAGGTGATGGAACAGGATGCCCTCCTGCAGGTGGGTTAGAGGATAGATGTCCTTGATATTGGACATGCCCCCTTCGACAGCCTCGGCGATATGATCGATGTCTTCCTGGCTCAGTGCCGCCAGCGGGACCATTTCTGGTGTGATCCGGGACGTTCCCTCCGGAACCGCCGGGGGCACCACATTCGTCCGCGTGGTGCGCTCGCCCTGCACCGCCTCGGCCAGCTGCATCAGCACCGGGGCCTTGAAGATGGTGAGTACGTTGGCATGAAGGTTGGACTGCTTCATCCGCTCCAGCATGCGCACCGCCAACAGCGAGTGACCGCCAAGCTCGAAGAAGTTGTCGTTGCGTCCGATGGTACCCACGCCCAGGACCTCACTCCAGATCTGCGCCAGCTCGTTTTCGACCCTGCCGACCGGCGCCACGTATGGCTTGCTCACGTAGGTCTCCCGGTCGGGTGCCGGCAGTACTGCACGGTCCAGTTTGCCGTTGCTGGTGACTGGCATCCCCTCCATCTTGATATACGCTGCCGGGACCATATGCTCGGGCAGTGCCGCGGCCAGTCGTGACGTCAGCATTTCTGCAGACGGAACGGCGCCGGCATCGGTGGTGTAGTAAGCGACCAGCCGCTTGTCACCGGGCATATCTTCGCGGACGAGCGCGATCGCTTCGCGGATGCCTGGGCATGCCGCCAACTGTGCTTCGATTTCGCCCAGCTCGATGCGGAAGCCGCGCAGCTTCACCTGGAAGTCATTTCGGCCTATGTACTCGATGTCGCCGTTGGCCAGGAAGCGAGCCAGGTCGCCGGTCCGGTACAGCCGGTCGTTCTGAACGAACGGATTGGCGATGAACTTGTCCGCCGTCAGCTCTTGGCGATTGAGGTAGCCACGCGCCAGGCCGACGCCGCTCAGATGCAGCTCGCCAACCACGCCGATCGGGGTTGGGGTACCTGCCGGGTCCAGGATGTAGGCTCGCGTGTTGTCGATCGGCCGGCCGATGGTGACGGGCTGGTCTTCCTCGAAAGGCCGCGGGCAGGTCCAAGCGGTGACGTCGACAGTTGCTTCCGTCGGCCCGTACAGGTTGTGCAGTCGGGTCGTCTCCAGCCGCTCCATGAAGCGGCGGGCCAGCATGGCTGGAAGTGCCTCGCCGCTGCAGAAAACGTCCTTCAGGGAGGTGCAGCCGGCGCTGCCCTCGTGGTCGACGAAGGCCTGCAACATAGATGGAACAAAGTGGACAATTGTGATCTGCTGGTCATTCATCAGGCCAACTAGGTAGTCCGGATCCTTGTGTCCATTCGGGCGTGCCAGCACAAGGCAGGCACCGGCAGACAGTGAACCGAAGAGTTCCCAGACCGATACGTCGAAGGTGATCGGGGTCTTTTGCAGGATTGTGCTGTGGCTGTCAAACCCGTAGGTCTTCTGCATCCACACCAGCCGATTGACCAAGGAATGATGCTCGATCATTACCCCCTTGGGTCTGCCGGTGGAGCCGGAGGTGTAGATGACGTAGGCCAGGTCTCGGCTGCCCAGCCCGAGCATCGCTGGCGCCAGGTTGGTGGCGTCCTGCGTTTTCCAGGTATGGGCATCAACCAGCAGGTCGATCACCGCTGGAGGTGCCGCAAGAGCGTCCAGTGCCGCCTGCAGCGGTGCCTGCGAAGAGGCATGGGTCAATACAACCGGAGGCGCCGCATCGTCCAGCATGAAGGCCAGGCGATCGGTGGGATAGGCGGGATCCAACGGCAGGTAGGCACCACCGGCCTTGAGGATGGC
>NZ_JBFULO010000267.1:0-5227 GCF_054049855.1 Stenotrophomonas sp. P5_B8
CTGTCACACCGTCACGGAACCCGACGGAGAGCAGCCGACCAACGGTCGGCTCTACGTGGCAGCCGACCAACGGTCGGCTCTACGGGTTGGCGCGCAGCGCCTGGATCACCACGCGCATCGCGCTGGAGGACTGCCGGCGGCTGGGGTAATAGGCGTAATACCCGTCGAACACATCGCACCAGTCCTCCATCACCCGCAGCAGGCGGCCGGCGCGCACGTGCTCCAGCACCATGTCCTCGGGCAGGTAGGCCAGCCCCGCGCCCGCCAACGTGGCGCGCAGCATCGCGCTGCTGCCGTTGAAGGTCCATTGGCCGGCCACGCGCACGTTGACCTCCTGGCCATCCTTCTGCAGGTCCCACACCATCAGCCCGCCGTGGGTGGGCAGGCGCAGGCCGATGCAGTCGTGCGCGCCCAGATCGTCCGGTGTCCGTGGCGCCACATGACCGGCGAAGTAGGTCGGGCTGGCCACGATCGCCATCCGCTGCGGCCCGCTGATCGGCACGGCGATCATGTCCTTGGCTACGCGCCCGCCCAGGCGGATGCCGATGTCGTAGCGCTGGGCCACGATGTCGGCCAGGCCGTAATCGACCGTGAGTTCGACCCGCAGGTCCGGGTAGTTGGGCAGCACCGCGCTCAGCCGCGGCCACACGATGCTGTTGGCGGCGTGTTCGGCGGTGGTGATGCGGATGGTGCCGGCGGGGTGGTCGCGGTAATCGGTGATCGCCACCAGCTCGGCCTCGATCTCCTGCATGCGGGGCGCGACCGTGTCGTACAGGCGCTCGCCAGCTTCGGTCATCGACACGCTGCGCGTGGTGCGGGTCAGGAGGCGCACGCCGAGACGTTCTTCCAGGCCGCGCATGGTGTGGCTCAGCGCAGACTGGGACACCCCGAGCTGGGCGGCCGCGCGGGTGAAGCTGCGCTCGCGCGCGACGGTGAGAAATACCTGCAGGTCGTTGAAGTTCTCTCGGGCCATGCAGGCGCTCCGGCGGGCGTGCGATTCACGTGCGGTCATGATGGGCGCGCACCACTGGTGAACGCAAGGCGTCACTGCTGGCGAATTGATGAGGAGGCCTCATGACAGCATGCCAGCTGCGCGGGGAAGTCCCTGGCCGTTGCGGGGCTAAAGTGGCACCTCCTGCCGCCGCCGTGCGAACACCCGCGCAGCGGATCCGCTTCCCGTCCTGAGGAGACTTCCATGGACCTGTTGAGTACCGCCCTGTTGTCGATGGCCGCCGTCGCCACGCCCGACGCGCAGGCCCCGATCCAGATCGCCCGCGCCGGCAGCACCGCCTCGGCCGCCGGCCCGGCCGACTACTTCACCGGCACGGTGCGCATCGATGCCCCGTTCCAGCGGCCCGCACCGGCGCGCGTGGGTGGTGCCACGGTCACCTTCGAGCCCGGCGCGCGGACCGCCTGGCATACCCATCCGCTCGGCCAGACCCTGATCGTCACCGCAGGCGTGGGCAGCGTGCAGGAGTGGGGCAAGCCGGTGCAGGAGATCCGCCCGGGCGACATCGTTTGGATCGCACCGGGGGTCAAGCACTGGCATGGGGCCAAGGCCGACGTGGCGATGACCCATATCGCCATCGCCGAGGCCGTGGACGGCTCGCCGGTGACCTGGATGGAGCAGGTCAGCGAGGCGCAGTACGCCGGCGGCTGACAGGGGCAGGCGTACTACGCGCGGACCGCCGCCGCACGGGTCGGTCACGCGCCGGTCGCTACCCTGTCCATCTCGATACATGACAGGAGCACGCCGTTGACCAAGGTCTTCATCGTAGGTGCCGCCGGCAAGGTCGGCCGCCATCTGGTCGAACAATTGGCCGCCCGTGGCCATCAGCCGCTGGCCATGCATCGCCGCGCCGAGCAGGCGGCGGAACTGACCGCACTGGGCGGCGTGCCGGTGCAGGGCGACCTGACCGGGATCGACGCCGCCACGCTGGCCACGCAGATGCGCGGGAGCGAGGTGGTGGTGTTCACTGCCGGCGCGGGTGGCGCGGGCATGGAGGTGACCAATGCCATCGACGGCCGTGGGCTGGAGCTGGCCGTGCAGGCCGCGCAGCAGGCCAACGTGAAACGCTTCCTGCTGGTGTCCGCATTCCCCGAAGCCGGGCGCGGCGAGGCACTGGGCGAGGGCTTCGAGAATTACATGACGGTCAAGAAGCGCGCCGATGTCTATCTGGCCGCCAGCGACCTGGACTGGGTGATCCTGCGCCCCGGCACGCTCAGCGACGCGCCCGGCACGGGGCGGGTGACCCTCGGCCCGGCCATCGCCTATGGCGACGTACCGCGCGAGGACGTCGCTGCCACCCTGGTCGGGTTGGTGGAGCATCCGGCGCTGCGTCATCGCATCATCGAACTCACCCAGGGCCATGTCCCGGTCGATGAAGCGCTGGATCGGCGTGGCGTAAAATGACCGGCCCGAACCGCAGTACAGACGAGCACGCCATGACCGACGCCCCGTTCTATCCCATCGGCACCCCCGGCCAGCCTTGGGGCGCCGATGAAAAGGCGCAATGGCGCGCCCGCCAGGTGCCGCAGCGTGTGTACGCCGATGACGTGCTGCCGCTGCTGGAGGCCCTGCGTAGGGACTTCGACGTCACCCAGTACGGCACGCTGGAGTACCCGCCGCACCAGTACCCGCTGTTTGCGGTGCGCAGCCGCGATTGGAACCCGCAGTTGCCCAGCGTGCTGGTCACCGGTGGCGTGCACGGCTACGAAACCAGCGGCGTGCAGGGCGCGCTGCAGTTCCTGGCCACCCGCGCCAAGGACTATGCCGGCCGCGTCAATGTGCTGGTCGTGCCCTGCGTGAGCCCATGGGGGTATGAGCGCGTCCAGCGCTGGAACGCCGATGCGATCGATCCCAACCGCGCGTTCGTGGCCAACAGCCCGGCGGCCGAATCGGCCGCACTGATGGCGCTGGTCGAACCGTTGCGTGACGGCATGCTCATGCACATCGACCTGCACGAAACCACCGACAGCGACGAAAGCGAGTTCCGCCCGGCGCTGGCCGCGCGCGACGGCAAGCCGTTCGAGCCGGGCCTGATCCCGGATGGCTTCTATCTGGTGGACGACAGCGAAAACCCGCAGCCCGCGTTCCAGACCGCGGTCAACGCGGCGGTGGAGCAGGTGACCCACATCGCCCCGGCCGACGACCGCAACGAAATCATCGGCTCGCCGGTGGTCGCCCCCGGCGTGATCGAGTACCCGCTGAAGAGGCTCGGCCTGTGCGCCAGCATCACCGGCGCGACATACACCACCACCACCGAGGTCTACCCGGACAGTCCGCGTGCCACCCCGCAGCAGTGCAACGACGCGCAGGTGGCGGCGGTGTGCGCGGCAATCGACTACGCGTTGGCGCATCGCTGAGGCAGGCTTGGGGCCTGCAACAGGCGACGCGTCCCGACGCCCCCTGCTGCCTCCGGCGATGGTCAGCGAGGCTGCCGGATGCCTCGATTGATGGAGGCATCATCCTTYACGTCGGCAGCAGAAACTGATCCAGCAGCCACAGCGCCGCCGGGCCGAGCGGGGTATCGCGCGACCACACCGCATCGGCACCGATCAGGCGCGGCCAGCCCGGCAGGGGCAGTTCCACCAGTTGGTCGCGGCCATAGCGGCTGACCAGGTCGCGCGGCAGCTCGGCCCAGCCGAAGCAGTCTTCGGCCATTTCCAGCACCATCAGGTAGTCCGAGGCCGCCCAGATGCGCCCACGTGCGTGGCCACTGCACCGCGCATCGCCGCTCAGGCAGATCTGGCGATGCCCGGCCAGATGCGATTCGTCCGGCGTGGCGATCCGGGTCAGCGGATGGTCGCGCGCCACGAATACCGCCATTTCCGCGCGCAGTGGCAGCGACCGCACCGCCAGCGCGGATGGATACTGCGCCTGCTGCGGTACCAGCCCGAGCTGGGCGCGGCCACGTTCCACCACGTCGAGGACGTCGTCGCCTTCGGCATCCAGCCACTCCAGCTCGATGTCCGGGAAGCGCTGCTCGAACCGGCGCAGCAGGTGCTGGTCGGGGTTGAGCTGATAGATGTCGGAGAACACCAGGGTAAGGCGTGGCTCGACCGCGTCGCCCAGGCGGATGCTGAGGTGCTCCAGGCGCTCGGCGGCGGCGAGGATCTCCTGCACGTGGCCGAGCACCTTGCGGCCATCCTCGGTCAGCTGCGGGTAGCGACTGGTGCGGTCGAACAGGGTCAGGCCGAGGTCGGCCTCCAGCGTGGCGATGCCGGTGCTGATGGTGGACTGGGTCTTCTTGAGGCGCCGCGCAGCGGCTGAGAACGAGCCCAGGGCGGCGGCTTCGACGAACGCGCGTAGGGATTCCGGGCTGTAGCGCATGGACGTATCGCCTGTATCGATGGATTCCATCTTTGGACTGATGGAATTGACGATGATACTGATCGCGTCATTGGGCCGCCATTGCCTGACCGTTTGTACCGGGCAACGGTCGGCACCCACCAGCCCATCCACGGCCGGTGCCTGCAGGCGCGCCACCGACGCACGCGTATCCGCCACCCTGGCAGATGCCCCGGTACCCGGCCCTTCGTCGGTGCGCGCCGGCCCAACATCAAGGAGCTTTCCATGCACACACACGTGCATTCGCAACCCCGTGCCCGTGGCGGTCTGATCGCCTGGGCCTGCCTGACCCTCGCGGTCGTCGCCGAAGTGGTCGGCACCTCGTTCATGGCCGACGCGGCGCGCCATGGCGGTTACCTCGGCTATGCGGTGATGGCCGTGGCGCTGGCCATTTCGTACTACTTCCTGGCGCTGTCGGTGCGCGGCATCGCGGTCGGGGTGGCTTATGCGGTCTGGGAAGGCCTTGGCCTGACCCTGTTGACGCTGGTCGGCATCGTCGTGTTCAAGGAGAGCCTCTCGGTGCAGCAGATGGTCGGCCTGCTGATGGCCGCCGCGGGTATCGTCTGCGTCACCCTGGGCGAAGCACACACGCCATGAACCTCACCGCCTTTCTTTTCGTGCTGTGCTCGGCAGTGATCGACATCGCCGCCAACATGATGGTCGCCAAGTCCGATGGCTTCCGTAAGCCGGCGTGGGGTGTCGCTGCGATCTTGCTGGTGTGGATCGCCTTCGCGCTGCTCGGCCAGGCGCTGAAGACGATGGACCTGGCCACCGCCTATGCGATGTGGGGTGCGGTCGGGGTGATCGGCACGGCGATCTGCGGGCGCGTGCTGTTCGGCAACCGGCTGCGCCCGATCGGCTGGGTGGGCATTGCGC
>NZ_JBFULO010000268.1:0-5226 GCF_054049855.1 Stenotrophomonas sp. P5_B8
GCGCGGTAGAGAGCGCCCGAATCCAGGTAATGCCAGCCCAGGCGGCGTGCGACAATGCGGCTGACGGTCCCCTTGCCAGCCCCGGAAGGGCCATCGATGGTGAGCACGGAAGGAAGCTGGTTCATGGGTTTCCCGGTAGATTGGACCGCCCATTCTAGCCCCCGCCCAGGGCCGCTTGAGATTTTTTTGGTGCAACCACTTGAAAGGATGGAAAAAAGCCCGGTAGAATGGCGGGCTTGAACGGGCGTCACCTGCCGATTGTCATCTGCATATCGCGGCCGCGCTCCAACCGAATCCAACGTTTACGCCGAGGTATGCAATGAAAGTCCTGTCTTCCCTGAAGTCGGCCAAGTCCCGTCACCGCGATTGCAAGGTCGTTCGTCGTCGCGGCAAGATCTTCGTGATCTGCAAGTCGAACCCGCGTTTCAAGGCTCGCCAGCGCTGAGCCCAAAGGCATCACGACCCCCGGGTCGCGAGCTGCCTGAATAAAAAACCGCCTCCGGGCGGTTTTTTATTGCCGTTTTTTGCTGTAATCGCCGGGTAACTCACGACAGTTGGTCATGAGGCACGCCGTCGTGAGGCCTTCCGTATTCTTGACCACTGGGGAGTAGATCGAGATGAAGCGTTACCTGACCACCCTGCCGTTGCTTGCCCTGCTGGCCTGCGCCAGCGCCCACGCCGACACCCTGCTGATCGATCGCAGCCAGGAAAAGCCCGCCACCGCCCTGCCCGTCCGCGGCCAGAGCATGCAGCAGGTGCAGGCCCAGTTCGGCGACCCGGGCGAACGCCTGGACCCGCGCGGCGGGCAGAAGCGCCAGTGGCCGACGATCAACCGCTGGGTCTACCCGCAGTTCACCGTCTACTTCGAGAAGCAGAAGGTGATCGACGTGGTGGCCAACAAGGCCGACGCCAACGAAGTCGGCCCGAAGCCGCCGATCCGCTGACCCCATTCCTACTGCCCGCCACCCGGCGGGCCATCGCATCGAGACCATGAACGACACGCTCCGCTTTCCGGCCGAATGGGAAACCCAGTCCGCCATCCTGATCGCCTGGCCCCACGCCGACACCGACTGGGCCGACCGCCTGGGTGACGTCGAGGACACCTACATCGCCCTGGTTGCGGCCATCACCCGCTTCCAGCCGGTGCTGATCATCGTCGCCGACGATGACCTGGAGGCCTACGCCGATGCGCGCCTGCGCTCCAACCGGATCGACATGGACCGCGTTCGTTTCGTCACCGCGCAATACGACGACACCTGGCTGCGCGATTCCGGCCCGATCACGCTCAAGCGTGCCGACGGCGGCTTCCGCCTGCTCGACTTCCGCTTCACCGGCTGGGGCGGCAAGTTCGACGCGAGCCTGGACGACCAACTGGTCGGGGTGCTGCATGCGGCCGGCGTGTTCGCACCAACGGCCGAGGTGCAGAGCATTCCCTTCGCACTGGAAGGCGGCGGCATCGAAACCGACGGCGCCGGCACCCTGCTGACCACCTGGCAGTGCCTGCACGAGCGTCATCCGGACCGCGCGCGCGATTCGCTCAGCGCCGACCTGGCCAACTGGCTGCAGCAGGACCGGGTGCTGTGGCTGGACCACGGCTACCTGGAAGGCGACGACACCGACGCCCACATCGATACCCTGGCGCGCTTCGCGTCGGTGGACAGCATCGTCTACCAGGCCTGCGATGACAGCGGCGATTCGCACTTCGCCGAACTGCAGGCAATGGGCAACGAGCTGGCCGCGCTGCGCACGGCGCAGGGCACGCCGTACCGCCTGTTCCCGCTGCCGTGGGCGCAGCCGGTGATCGACGATGGCCGCCGCCTGGCCGCGTCCTACGCCAACTACCTGATCCTCAATGGCGCGGTGCTGATGCCGGCCTACGGCGATGTCGCCGACGAGGCCGCGCGTGCGGTGCTGGCCCAGGCCTATCCGGACCGCGAGATCGTGCCGGTGCCGTGCCGGTCGCTGATCTGGCAGAACGGCAGCCTGCACTGCATCACCATGCAGCTGCCGGAAGGGTTGCTGGCCTGACCCCTGCTGCAGGCCACGACCCACGGTCGTGGCCTGCAGCTCCTCTCCCTCGGCGCGCCTGGATGTCGGTAGAGCGGGCGGGCAGCGCGATCCAGGACCGTTGGGCGCCATGGATGGCGCCCACGAGCCCCCATGGATGGGTTCACGGCGTGTCCTGGATTGGGCTGCCCGTCCCGCCTGCCTGCGCAAACGACGCGCCGCCCTCTGCACCGTGCCCCGACGATGGCGGCAACGTGGCATCGCCGCCCATTTAGCGCACAGCACGCCGCGTGCACCCATCCGCGATAAACTGCGTTTTTCCCCCGCAGGACCGCACTCGGATGAGCTCACGCCACACCCTTTCCGTCGCCCTGATCCAGGAGCGCAACCACGGTGACGCCGCGGCCAACCTGGCCGTGATCGAAACGCGCGTGGCTGAAGCGGCCGCCCAGGGTGCCAAGCTGATCCTGCTGCAGGAACTGCACAACGGCGCGTACTTCTGCCAGCACGAGTCGGTGGACGAGTTCGACCTGGCCGAGCCGATCCCGGGCCCGAGCACCGAGCGCCTCGGCGCGCTCGCCAAAAAACATGGCGTGGTCATCGTCGGCTCGCTGTTCGAACGCCGTGCCGCCGGGCTGTACCACAACACCGCGGTCGTCTTCGAAAAGGACGGCACGCTGCTGGGCAAGTACCGCAAGATGCACATCCCGGACGACCCGGGCTTCTATGAGAAGTTCTACTTCACCCCGGGCGACATCGGCTTCAAGCCGATCGACACCTCGGTGGGTCGCCTCGGCGTGCTGGTGTGCTGGGACCAGTGGTATCCGGAAGCGGCGCGCCTGATGGCGCTGGCCGGCGCCGAGCTGCTGCTCTACCCCACCGCCATCGGCTGGGATCCGGAGGACCAGCAGGACGAGCAGGGCCGCCAGCGCGATGCGTGGGTGCTGAGCCATCGCGGTCATGCCGTGGCCAATGGCGTGCCGGTGCTGAGCTGCAACCGCGTCGGTCACGAAGCCTCGCCGCTGGGCGCCTCGGGCATCCAGTTCTGGGGCAACAGCCACGTGCTCGGCCCGCAGGGCGAGTTCATCGCCGAAGCCGGTGGCGAGCCCACCGTGCTGATCTGCGAGGTCGACCTGCAGCGCAGCGAACACGTGCGGCGGATCTGGCCGTTCCTGCGCGATCGCCGCATCGATGCGTACGGCGACCTGCTCAAGCGCTACATCGACTGATACCCAGGACCCCTGCCCCGTGACMGTGTCCCTGCGCGACGCCACCGACGCCGACATCCCCGCCATCACCGCGATCTACGCGGTGGAGGTGACCGATCTGGTCAACACGTACGAGTACGACGTGCCCGACGCGGCGGAGATGCAGCGGCGCATGCACGACATCGTCGGCCGCGGGTTTCCGTACATCGTGGCCGAGGTCGACGGCCAGGTGGCCGGTTACGCCTATGCCAACACCTATCGCGGGCGCATCGCCTACCAGTGGACCGTGGAAAATTCGGTCTACGTGGATGCGGCCTTCCAGGGCCGGGGCGTGGGCACGGCGCTGCTGCAGGGGCTGATCGATGCCTGCGTGGCACGCGGGTACCGGCAGATGGTGGCGGTGATCGGCGAGCCGACCAACACCGCCTCGATCAAACTGCACGAGCGCTTCGGTTTCCACACCGTCGGCATTTTCCGCGGCCTCGGCCGCAAGCATGGCCGCTGGCTGGACACCGTCCAGATGCAGCGCGCGCTCGGCGATGGTGCCGACAGCGCCCCTTCGAATGAATGAAATGACTGAACCCCAGATCGATGACACCGGCGACACCCTGTTCGCCGGCCARCCCGTGCGCGTGGTCGAACGCGACGGCGTGCGTTACACCCTGCTCGGCACCGCGCACGTGTCCCAGGCCAGCGTGGAGGCGGTGGAACGGGCGATCCGCAGCGGCCGCTTCGATGCGGTGGCAGTCGAGCTCGACGCGCAGCGCCTGCAGGCGCTGACCAACCCCGATGCGATGGCCAAGCTGGACCTGGTCGAGGTGATCCGCAAGGGCCGCGTGGCACTGTTTGCCGCCAACCTGGCGCTGGCCGCCTACCAGCGTCGCCTGGCCGAACAACTCGGCATCGAGCCGGGCGCCGAGCTCAAGCGCGCGGTGACCCTGGCCAACGAACAGCACCTGCCGGTGCATCTGATCGACCGCGAAGTCGGGCTGACCTTCAAGCGCGCGTCGCAGCGGCTGGGTTTCTTCGGCCGGATAAAGCTGGTGATGGGACTGGGCGCGGGCCTGTTCGCCTCTGAAGACGTGGGCGAGGAAGAGATCGAAAAACTCAAGCAGGGCGACATGCTCGAAGCGAGTTTCGGCGAATTCGCCAGCGAAAGTCCGGCGCTGTACGAGACCATCATCGGCGAGCGTGACCGCTACATGGCCACCCGCCTGCGCGAAGTGCACGACCCTGCGCAGCGCGAGGTGCTGGCGGTGGTCGGCGCCGGCCACCTGGCCGGGCTGGCGAAGTATCTGGAAACCGATACCGATGCGCCGGGTCCCTTGCGCGAATCGCTGGAAGAAGTGGCGAAAAAGCGCAACATCCCGTGGATCACCCTGACCATCCTGGCGATCGTGCTGGCGGGTATCGCAGTCGGCTTCTACCRTGGCGGCATGGGCGTGGGCGGTGAGTTGCTGCTGACCTGGGCGATGTACACCGGTGGCCTGGCGGGCCTGGGGTGTCTGCTGGCCGGCAGCCATCCATTGAGCATCCTGACCGCGATCGTGGTCGCCCCGTTCAAGCCGTTCCGCCTGAGCATTCCCACCGGTGCCTTCGCGGCGCTGGTGGAAACCCGCCTGCGCAAGCCAGCGTACGAGGATTTCCTCAAGCTGCGCGACGATGCGCAGAGCGTGAGGGGCTGGTACCGCAACCGCGTCACCCGCGTGGTGCTGACCTTCATGCTGACCAACCTGGGCAGCATGCTGGGACTGTGGCTGACCGGCTTCCAGGTGTGGGGGAAGGTGGCGGGGTAATTCCCTGCGCCGAGGCGGATCGAAGGGCCACGCAATGCGTGGCCTTTTTTTGGCTCTTCGCCCCCTATGCGGGGCAAGCAGAAGCGTGCGTTGACTTCTTCCAGGCGCGGCGGTCGGTGGGTCGGGCGCTGGGCGCCCATGCCCTTTCCGGCGACGCCCCCGGCGTCGGCCTGCGGCCGCCACCTCCTCCTTTATTTCGCCTCCAAGGGAATGGG
>NZ_JBFULO010000269.1:0-5222 GCF_054049855.1 Stenotrophomonas sp. P5_B8
ACGCCAGGTAGGGCTGGCCCTGCAGGTCCACGCCGGCGTCCAGCAGTTCGGCCAGGTGGGGGTGCTGCAGGCGGGCCAGGATCTCGCGCTCGCGGGCGAAGCGCTGGCGCAGGCCGGAGTCGGCGTAGCCRCTTCGCAGCAGCTTCAACGCGACGCGGCGCTGGTACAAACCGTCGGCACGCTCGGCCAGCCAGACCTCGCCCATGCCGCCCTCGCCCAGCGGCCGCAGCAGCCGGTAAGGGCCAACCAGGGTGCCGGCGCGGCTGTCTTCCGGCGCGGCCGTCCACAGCGGCTGGGCCATGAACTCATGGCTGTCGCGTTCGTGCGCCAGCAAGCGTTCCACGTCCCCGGCCAAGGTCGGATCGGCCGCGCGCAGCTGGGCCAGGCGCAGCTCGCGCTGGGCCGGGGGCAGTTCCAGCAATTGGTCCAGCAGCGTCGACAGCTGCCGCCAGCGCACCGCTTCCATCGATCCACCCCCCGAACGATGTACCGCCGCCCGCGCCGCCACGCAGGGCCGTCATGCCCCCTCGATCAGTCTTCGCGCACCGATGCCAGCAGGAACATGCGGGCCTTCTGCCAGTCGCGGCGGATGCTGCGTTCGGAGCGCTGGCAGAGGTCGGCGATTTCCTGCTCGGACAGCCCGGCGAAATAACGCAGTTCCACCACCTTGGCCAGGTGCCCATCCACCGCCTGCAGCCGCGCCAGTGCCACGTCCAGTGCCAGCAGGTCCTCGTCCATGCGCACGCCGCTGCTGCTGTTTTCCGGTATTTCCGCCACCCGCTTGAGGTCGCCGCCGCGCTTGCGCGCCAGCCGGTTGCGCGCGTAGTCCACCACCACGCTGCGCATCGCCGAGGCGGCGTAGGCGAAGAAGTGCGCGCGATCTTCGAAGCGGGCGGTACCGCGCGCGCCGAGCAGTTTCAGGTAGGACTCGTGGACCAGCGAGGTCGCATCCAGGGTGCGCCCCTGCTGCCCGGCCAGCTGGCGCCGGGCCATGCTGTGCAGCTCCTGGTAGAGCAGGGTCAGCACCCGGTCCAGCGCAGCGCGGTCGCCCGCACGGGCTGAATCCAGCCATACGGTGATATCCGGGCCCTCGTCCATCGCACACCCCCGCCGGTGACGTTGGCCGGACTATACCCCCGCCAAGGCGACAGGCATGCGAGGGTTCAACGCTGGCAGTGGCTGCACCAGACGCTGGCGCGCTGGCCGATGGTGGCGTGCCGCAGCAGCCGGCCGCACTGGCGGCAGGGCTCGCCTTCACGGCCGTAGACCAGCAGCTCCTGCTCGAAGTAACCCGGCGCCCCGTCCGGATTGATGAAGTCGCGCAGGGTGGTACCGCCGCGGGTGATGGCGTAGGCCAGGATCTGCTTCACTGCATCGGCCAGGCGCTGGTAGCGCTCGCGGGAGATCTTCCCGGCCTCGCGCAGCGGGTTGATTCCGGCCATGAACAGGCTTTCGGCAGCGTAGATGTTGCCCACCCCGACCACGATGCCCTGGTCCATCAGGAAGGTCTTCACCGGCGCCTTGCGGCCCCGACTGCGCTGGAAGAGGTAATCGCCGTTGAAGGCCTCCTCCAGCGGCTCCGGGCCCAGCCCGGCCAGCAGTGCGTGGGTTTCCCCGGCCGGTTGCCACAACAGGCTGCCGAACCGGCGCGGGTCGTTGAAGCGCAGCAGGCGGCCGTTGTCCAGGCTGATGTCGACGTGGTCGTGCGCACGCACGGGGGTATCACCGGGCAGCACGCGCAGGCTACCGGACATGCCCAGGTGCAGCAGGGCGCTGCCGATGGCGGTATCGAGCAGCAGGTACTTGGCGCGGCGGCGCACGCCTTCGATCGCCTGGCCGGGGAGCAGGGCGCCGATCTCATCGGGAATCGGCCAGCGCAGGTCGGGGCGGCGCAGGATCACGCCGTGCACGCGGCGGCCTTCCAGGTGCGGGGCCAGACCTCGGCGGGTGGTTTCTACTTCGGGGAGTTCGGGCATGGGGAGATTCTAGCGAGCCGGCGACAGACTGGGCGCGCGGCAATCAACGCGGCGGCGCGGCCAGTTCCTTGGCACTCAGATACCCGTCGCCATTGGCATCCTGCTTATGGAACCGCTGGATCAGGGTCTGCCGCTGCTGTTCGCGGGTGATCGAGGGACCCTTGCCGCCGGGCAGTTCATCGGCGCTGAGCACKCCATCGCCGTTGCGGTCCATGCGCTGGAAGGCATACATCATCCACTGCACGTATTCCTCGACGCTGACGCGGCCATCACCGTCGGTATCCATGCGCTGCAGGTAGCTGCCGGTATCGGCGACCTGCGCCTGCACACCGGTGGCGGCGAGCAGCAGGGCGAGGCAGGAAAAACGCCGCACGCGGCGGCGTTTTTCACAGGCATCGGGTGCAGACCGGCGCACCGGTCAGTGCGCCGTCAGTGCATAGCCCTTCAGGCGTGCGGCATAGGCCTGCAGCGCGGCGATGCCGCTTGCCTCGGCTTCGTGGCACCAGGCCTGCAGCAGCTTGAGGCGTTCGGCGGCGTCGTTGCCGCGCGCTTCCAGCAGGGCCGCCAGGCGCGCGCGGTGCTCGACCAGCACGCGGATGCGCGGGCGCTGTTCCACCCAGGTGCTGAGCTGGGCGCGGCAATCGGGCTTGAGCCAGCGGCCATCGTTGACCAGGCCACGGCGCATGCGGCGCGGCAGCAGCTTGCGCAGCTTGGCGCCGGCCATCGACGCCTCTTCGCGCAGGGCCGGGACGAACACGTTGCGCTGGTAGTCGGTCATCGCCTGGAAGCGGTGCGACAACAGGGCCTTGAGGGTTTCAGCGTCGGGCACGGTGATGTTCGGGCGCACGTCCATGGACGGTGCCACGCGCAGCACCTTGGCCAGGCGCAGCGCCTGCAGGCCGCGGATGGCCGCCCAGCCGATGTCGAACTCCCAGCGGCGCATGGAGAAACGCGCCGAGCTCGGGAAGGCATGGTGGTTGTTGTGCAGCTCTTCGCCGCCGATCCAGAACGCCCACGGGGTCAGGTTGGTCGAGGTATCGGCCGATTCGAAGTTGCGGTAGCCCCACCAGTGGCCGAGGCCGTTGACCACGCCGGCGGCCCAGAACGGGATCCACGCCATCTGGATCGCCCACAGGGCCACGCCGGGCAGGCCGAACAACAGGCTGTTGATGGCCAGCAACGCGACCGGGCCGAGGTTGGCGTGCGGGGTGTACAGGTGACGCTCGATCCAGTCGTCCGGGGCGCCACGGCCGTACTGCTCGATGTCCGCACGCATCGCGCGAGCTTCGCGGTACAGCTCCACGCCGCGCCAGAACACCATGCCGATGCCCTTGGTGACCGGGCTGTGCGGGTCTTCGTCGGTTTCCACCTTGGCGTGGTGCTTGCGATGGATCGCCACCCACTCCTTGGTGATCATGGAGGTGGTGAGCCAGGTCCAGAAGCGGAAGAAGTGGGCGATGAGCGGGTGGAAATCCACGCCACGGTGCGCCTGGCTGCGATGCAGGTACAGGGTGACGGCGAAGATGGTCAGCTGGGTGAACACCAGCAGCACCAGCGCCATCCCCCACCAGCCGAGGCCGACGATACCGCCGGTCAGGAAGTTGAGGAGCGTATCGAGCATCGCAGGACTCCGGGCCGCGGGCGGCCAGCAAGGAAACGGGTACACCTTCGAACATGATGGGGCCTGACGTTGCAAACTTCATCCATCTGATGCGATTTTTGCGCAGTCATTCAGTTGTTTCCCCTCTTCGTGAGCATGCCCCCGCATTCATGACAGTCGCAGCCTCCACGGCGCCCGTCGCCGCCAACGCCCCCCTGATCGAGCTGGACCGCGCCTGTGTGATCCGTGGCCAGGTCCGGGTCCTGCACGACCTCAGCCTGCGCATCGCCCAGGGCCAGCACACCGCGCTGCTGGGCCCCAACGGCTGTGGCAAGTCGTCCTTCATCAAGCTGATCACCCGCGAGCTGTACCCGCTGGCGCATGCCGACGGCAGCGTGGCGGTGCGCGTGCTCGGGCAGAACCGCTGGCAGGTGGACCGCCTGCGCTCGCAGCTGGGCATCGTCACTGGCGACCTCAGCAGCAACCTGGCCGACATGCCCGGACTGACCGTGGAAGACGCGGTGCTGTCGGGGTTCTTCGCCAGTTTCGTGGTGCCCGCCTTCCGGGAAGTCACCGACGCCATGCGCGAGCGGGTGCGTGAAACCCTGACGCTGACCGGCGCGCTGCCGCTGCTGCAGCGCGGCTATGCCGAACTGTCGGCCGGTGAAACCCGGCGCGTGCTGATTGCCCGTGCGCTGGTCAACCGGCCGCAGGCGCTGCTGCTGGACGAGCCGTCGACCGGGCTGGACCTGATCGCCCGCCAGCACCTGATCGCCACCCTGCGCAGGCTGGCCGCCGAAGGCATCACCCTGGTGCTGGTGACCCATCACATCGAAGAGATCATCCCCGAGATCGAGCGCGTGGTGCTGTTGCGCGGCGGCAGGATCCTCGCCGACGGCAGCCGGCACGACCTGCTGCGCGACGCGCCGCTATCGGAGGTGTTCGGCGGACCAATCCAGGTGATCGAACACGAGGGGAGGCTGAGCGCCTTTGCCGGATAAACGCCCGTAGTCATGCGTGGCTGGCAAGGTGCACGGACCCCGAACGATAGAGCCGCGCCATGCGTGGCTGGCAGGTGCACGGGCGCTGGACGCAAGGCAGCCACGCATGGCGTGGCTCTGCCAGGGGAAACGGAGGCAATCGCCTCCGTTTCCCGCCTTCCCTAGAACTTCACCGCCACCGCGCGCGATTCGATCGGCGCCATCCGCCCCTGGTCCTGCAACTGCAGGTCACGCAGTTCGAACGGTGCCGCATACCCGCGTGGCAGTGCGACGCTGGCGAACGGCAACTGCAGCTCGGCATTGCCGGCCTTGTCGAACCACGCCGCACTGTGCGCCTGCGCGACCGGATGCAACTGGCCATCCGGCCCGGTGGCATAGAGCGTGCCGCGTGCCTCGTACCGCCCCGGTGCACCGATCTGCAGCGGCAGCGTCACCGCACGACGGGCACTGTCCACTGCGACCTGACCACTGAAGCGCGCGGTCGGCTGGGCCACGGCGAAGGCGACCTTGGCATCGCGTTGCACCCCGTTGGCGCTGACGAAGGCCTGCAGTTCCCACAAGCCCTGCACCCGGCCGATGTCCTGCGGAATCGTCACGCGCGCGCGCAGGCCCTCCTTGCCGGCCACCAGCGGCACCGGCCAGCCG
>NZ_JBFULO010000270.1:0-9491 GCF_054049855.1 Stenotrophomonas sp. P5_B8
GTGTTCGTTGAACCAGGTCTTGTCGTTGTGGCGGGCCAGGCCGCGCAGGAAGGTGAAGCTCTTCGGACTGAAATAGCTGCTCACAGGCTCTGCTCCAGGTCGGTGCCCCAATCGCGCAGCTGCTGCAGCAGGGCGAGTTTGCCGGGGTCGGTGGCATGTTCGGTGGCCAGCGCGTCCAGCTGTTGCCGGAACTGCGGCAGGTTCTGCTCGCCCAGTGCGGCATCCCCGAGCAGGCGCTGGCGACGGTAGTCGTTCCAGCGGGTGCGCTCGGCCGCATCCAGGGTCGGCAGATGATTGCGCGCCCGGTAGCGGAACAGCAGTTCAGGCATGCGCGGATCGCGCAGGCGCTCGGCGAAGCTGGCCAGTTCTGTCGGGGGACTGGTGCGGATGCGGGTCATCAGCGCCTTGTCGCCATCGGCAAGGAAGCCGTCGTACAGGGACGCATCGACATCGCTCGGCGGCAACACGCGTTCGCCACCGAATACCTGCCGCACCTTCTCGGCCAGTGCCGGGGCGAGCTCGCGCAGGCGTGCGGCCTTGGCCTCGATCGCGGCCACGTCCAGGCCGAGGCGTGCATGGTCGGCGGCGCGCAGGTGGTTCCAGGCGACCAGCGCCGGCACCTTGTTGACGTGTACTTCCTTGAGCGGTACGCGCTGTTCGCCTTCGGCCAGGTCCGCCGCGCGGGTGTACAGGCGCGCGGCGATGGTTTCGGCCGGCAGCGCCAGCAGTGCGTCGATGTCGCCCTCCAGGTCGAACACGATGATGCGGTTGTTGATGTACGGGTGACGCGCCAGCGGCAGCACCGGTGCGGCGCACATGCGCTGGGCGGGATAACGCATCGAGATGTGCAGCACCGGCTGCATCGCATCGACGTCGAGCAGGCTGCCGACGAAACGTTTGTCGCGCAGCTTCAGCGCGTAGTCCCACAGGCGCGGCTGGGCCTGCTTGAACAGGCGTGCCATGCCGATGGTGGCGTGCACGTCCGACAGGGCCTCGTGTGCGTCGCCCTGACGCACGTTGTTGGCGGTGGCCAGGTGCTCAAGCTTGAACGAGGTGGCACCATCCTCGCGTTGCGGCCAGACCACGCCTTCGGGGCGCAGCGCGTGCAGCAGGCGCATCATGTCCAGCAGGTCCCAGCGCGAGTTGCCGTTGCGCCACTCGCGCTCGTAGGGATCGAAGAAATTGCGGAACAGCCCGTGGCGCACGAACTCATCATCGAAGCGCAGCGTGTTGTAGCCCAGCGAGCAGGTGCCCGGTCGCGCCATCAGGTCGTTGATGCGCGAGAACGCCTCGGCCTCGCTGACGCCGGTGGCAAGCGCGTGCTGCGGGGTGATGCCGGTGATCAGCGTGGCCACCGGCGAGGGCAGCAGGTCGTCGGCCGGCTTGACGTAGAAGCTGACCGGCGCCTCGATGATGTTCAGCTCGGCATCGGTGCGGATCGAAGCGAACTGCGCGACGCGGGTGCGCCGCGGGTCCTGGCCGAAGGTTTCCAGGTCGTAGAACAGGAAGCTGTCTGCCATCAGTGTGCGCCCTCCAGTACGGGCAGCTGCGTGTGCACGATGCGCTCCAGTGCAGGCCAGTCGATGTGGTCCAGGCTGTCGTGCCCGGCGGTGGCCTCTTCCAGGATGCGCCGCTGCAGTTCGGTGCGCTCCAGCGCTACCGCGTAGGGCGTGTGCAGGAAGGTCACCATCGTGTAATGCGGCACGAAACGGGTCGGCCAGCGCGCCTGCAGCGCCTGTTCCAGCTCACGCTGCAGCAGGAATGCCGGGTCGGCGACACGGTCGCGCATCTCCAGATAGTTTTCCAGCGCCATCTGCTGGATGGCTTCGGCATTCGGCTTGCGATCCGCTTCGAACGCGGCGAAGGCGTCGCCCAGCGAGTCCTGTTGCAGTAGGTGGCCAGCCAGCGCCACGCAGTCTTCGAACGCGCAGTTCATGCCCTGGCCGTGGAAGGGCACCATCGCATGGGCGGCGTCGCCGAGCAGCACGGCGCGGCCCTGCAGGTGCCAGTGGGTGAGGTGCAGCGTGCCGAGCAGGCCCGGCGGATGTTCTTCCCAGTCACGGCGCAGGTTGGGGATCAGTGCCAGCGCATCGGGGAAGTCACGTGCGAACAGCGCTTCGGCTTCGGCCCCGGTGGTGGTGGTGGCAAAGCTGGGATCGCCCTTGTTGGGCAGGAACAGGGTAACGGTGAACGTGCCTTCGTCGTTGGGCAGCGCGATGCACATGTAGTGGCCACGGGGCCAGATATGCAGGGCGTTGGCCTCGATGCGGAAGCCGCCATCGGCGGTGGGCGGGATCTCCAGCTCCTTGTAGGAGTGGTCGAGGAAGTCGATGCGTTCGTCCAGCGGCTGCTTGCGGTTCATCGCCGCGCGCAGTGCCGAGCCGGCACCGTCGGCGCCGATCAGGGTATCGAAGCGGATGTCGTGCGGCTGGTCGTCGCGGTCGTCGATGAAGCGTGCGTAGCCGGCGTCGAAATCGACCGTGTGCAGACGGCGATGGAAGTGCACGCTGGCTCCGGCATCTTCGGCCAGCTGCAGCAGGGTGGTGTTGAGGTCCTTGCGGTGGATGGACCAGATCACTTCGCTGTCGTCGCGCCCATAGCGCTGCAGCTGCGGCTCGCCATGGCGCGGGTGGATCATGCGCCCGCGCATCATCACCGCCTTGGCCATGACCGCGTCTTCGACACCGGCTTGGCGCAACGCGTTGCGGCCGCGCTCGGCCAGGGCCAGGTTGATCGAGCGGCCGGACTCGTAATCGCTGATGCGCGGGTCGCCGCGGCGTTCGTACAGGGTGATCCGCCAGCCCTGGCGGGACAGCAGGATGGCGAGCAGGGAGCCGGCCAGGCCAGCGCCGATGATGCTCAACGAGCGGGAGGGGGTAGCGATCAAGTCGGTGTCCGCAAGGGGGAGGGGGCGCGGCTTAGTGGCCGGCCCAGGCGTCCACTTCGTCGATGAAGTGGTGCAGGTCCTGGTAACGGTTGTACGCCGGGGTGGGCGAGATGCGGATGACGTCCGGTTCGCGCCAGTCGCCGAGCACGCCGACGGTCTGCAGGTACTCGAACAGGCTGCGGCCGCGCTCGCGCCCGCCGATGACGCGCAGCGAGAGCTGGCAGCCCCGGCGTTCGGGCTCGCTTGGGGTCAGCACTTCGAGCACCCGCGGCAGGCGGGCGCGCACGAGGGCATCGAGCAGGCCGGTCAGGCGCAACGATTTCTCGCGCAGGGCGGCGATGCCGCCGGCCTTGTCGACCACGTCCAGGGCAGCGCGCAGCGGCGCCAGGCCGAGCACCGGCGGGTTGCTGAGCTGCCAGCCTTCGGCGCCGGCGGTGGGCACGAACTGCGGGGCCATCTTGAAGCGGGTGGCTTCCTCGTGGCCCCACCAGCCGGCGAAGCGGGGCAGGGTGGTGTCGCGGTGATGGCGTTCGTGGACGAAGCAGCCGGCGACGGCGCCGGGGCCGGCGTTGAGGTACTTGTAATGGCACCAGATGGCGAAATCCGGGGCGATGTCGTGCAGTTGCAGCGGCACGTTGCCGACGGAGTGGGCCAGGTCGAAGCCGATGCGGGCGCCCTGCAGGCGCGCCATGCGGGTGATGGCGTCGAGGTCGAACACCTGGCCGCTGCGGTACTGCACGCCGGGCCACAGCACCAGCGCCAGGCGCGGGCCGTGTTCGGTGATGGCGCGTTCGATGGCCTTCAGGGAAATGGTGCCGTTGGGTTCGTCAGGCTGGACTTCGATGAGGTCGGTGGCCGGGTCGAAGCCGTGGAAGCGGATCTGCGATTCGACCGCGTGGCGATCGGTGGGGAACGCGCCGGCTTCGATGAGGATGGCCGGTCGCTGTGCGGTGGGCCGGTAGAAGCTGACCATCATCAGGTGCAGGTTGACGCTGAGGGTGTTCATGGCAACCACTTCGCTGGGCAGGGCGCCGACGATGCGGGCGAGCTGTTCGCTGACCAGGCGGTGGTAGCGCAGCCACTGGGTGTCACCGGTGAAGTGGCCTTCGACGGCCAGGCTGGCCCATTTGTCCATGACGTCCTGGACGGCGGCACGGGCGCCACGCGGTTGCAGGCCGAGGGAGTTGCCGACGAAGTAGGTCTGGTCGCGATGGTTGTGCTGGGGGAAGATGAATTCGCCGCGGATGGCGCGCAGGGGATCGGCGGCGTCCAGGGCAACGGCATGGGTGCGGCTGAGAATGTCGGACATGGTGCAACCCGCGTGACAGTGGCTGACAGTTTATCCGGTGGTGGGGGTGTGGGGTGTTGTGGGGTGTGTGTTGGTAAAGGCAACAGGCAACGCCAACCGCCAACCGCCAACGTCAACGTCAACGTCAACGTCAACGTCAACGTCAACGTCAACCGCAACGGCGTCCTGTGTGGGCGGTGGCTGGGCTGGCGCGGTGCGGGTGGGTTGCCGGGACACGCCGTARAYCCGTCCWTGGRGGCTCGGTGTTGCCATCCATGGC
This sequence comes from Stenotrophomonas sp. P5_B8, assembly GCF_054049855.1. Classification (NCBI taxonomy): domain Bacteria; kingdom Pseudomonadati; phylum Pseudomonadota; class Gammaproteobacteria; order Lysobacterales; family Lysobacteraceae; genus Stenotrophomonas; species Stenotrophomonas sp. P5_B8. The sequence goes on from NZ_JBFULO010000270.1 coordinate 4,456, forward strand.
AACACACGGYCCCGGCAACCCCCGAGCCATGCTCGGCTGCTCTTCCTTCCCAGGTCATGCTGGCATCGAATGAGGAACGGGCATCAGCAGTCGTTAGAGGATCGACCCCACCGGGATGATTGCAATGGCCCCGGTAGAGCCGAGCCATGCTCGGCTGCTCTTCCTTCAAAGGTCAAGCTGGCATCGAATCAGGAACGGGCATCAGCAGTCGCTAAAAGATCGAATCCGCCGGCTCTTCTGCATGCGCGCAAACCCACCCATACAAGCCTCGCCCGGAGTGCGCGCGCACATGCTGCTGTCCGCCTTCGAGCTCTCAGCCTTCAACAGCCCCGGTACCACCCGGCAACGGATCCACATGTCCGCACGCCTCGCAGGTGCGCATCTCCACCGAGGCCTGATACCGCGCAAACACCTTCGGCAGATCCGTCTCGATGTTCTCCAGCGCGAAATACTCTTCGTACAGCTTGTGGTTGCAGCGCTCGCAGAACCACAGCAGCCCATCGCGCTCATGCGCCAGGCGCTTGCGCTCCACCACCAGCCCCACGCCGCCAGCCGGGCGGCGGGGCGAATGGGGCACCTTGCCCGGGAGCAGGAAGATCTCGCCCGCGCGGATCGGGATGTCGCGCACCGCACCGTCTTCCTGCACCTTCAGCGTCATCTCGCCTTCGAGCTGGTAGAACCACTCAGGGCCCTCGTCGTAGTGGTAGTCGGTGCGGCTGTTCGGCCCGCCCACCACCATCACGATGAAGTCCCCGTTCTCGATCATCTTGTTGCCCACCGGCGGCTTCAACAGATGCCGGTGTTCCTCGATCCAGGCCAGCAGATTGATGGGGGAAGCGAGCATGATGGGGATTCCGTAGAGAGACGCGTCAGTCGCGCCGACCGCGGCGCGGCACGTGGGCCAGGGCCTTTTCGTAGGYCGGTTGCAGGTCTTCCGGTGCACCCACGTCGATGCCCATCTCGCGCACCCGGCCATCCTTCAGGCTGTAGACCCAGCCGTGCACCATCAGCTTCTGGCCGCGCGCCCAGGCATCCTGCACGATCGTCGAGCGGCAGGCGTTGACCACCTGCTCGATCACGTTCAACTCGCACAGGCGTGCGTGCTTCAGCGCCGGGTCCTCGATCGCATCCATGATCGAGGCGTGCTTCTGCGCCACATCGCCCACGTGCCGCAGCCAGTTGTCGGCCAGGCCCACGCGGGTGTTGTGCAGGCTGGCGTGCACGCCGCCGCAGCCGTAATGGCCCACGATCAGGATGTGCTTCACCTTAAGCTGGTCCACCGCGTACTGGATCACACTCAGGCAGTTCAGGTCGGTGTGCACCACCACGTTGGCCACGTTGCGGTGCACGAACACCTCGCCCGGTGCCATGCCGATGATCTGGTTGGCCGGCACGCGCGAGTCGGAACAGCCGATCCACAGGTATTCCGGGTGCTGCTGCTTGGCCAACTGGTGGAAGAATTCCGGGTCTTCTTTCTCGATCCGGTCCGCCCATTCGCGGTTGTTCTGCAGCAGCTTGTGGATGTCTTTCATGGGGCAGGTGTCCCTGACGTAAGGTGGGGGCAAGGCGCGGCCAGCCTGGCCGCGGCGTCGCGGGAAGCGGGGAGAATCAACCGGCGGTGTCGCCGTCGCGGCGCCAGCGCATCCACTGCGCCAGCTCGCGGGAAGCCGGGGCGTCCAGCGCCGACAGCGCGTCGATCACGCTGTGCTGGTTGGCCTCGGGATGGTTCTGGCTGAGCTTGAGTTTGATCTGCACCTGCGCCGGGCGGAAACGGAACCCGACGATGCCGCCGAGCATGCGCTGCTGGCGCGGCTCGATCGGCAGCAGATCCCAGTCGCCGCCGACCTGCGCTTCATAGTGCGCGCTCAGGCCGTCCAGCATGGCGATCAGCGCATCATCGTCGGTCACCGGCTCCAGCACGCCGCGCAGTTCCGCAGCGGCGTAGTTCCAGGTCGGCACACGCGCCTGCGCGACCTTGTGTTCGCCCCGTCCCTGGGGCTCACCCTGCGGGCCAGCCTTTGGCTGTCCAACGCCGTTCCTGACGGCGTTGTCCGGATACCAGCCCGGCGACACATACGCGTGGGGACCGTGCACCAGCATCAACGCGGGGCCGGCATGGCCTGCCTGCGGGTTCGGCTTGGCCCAGTGGCCTTCGATCAGGATGCCATCGGCGTCGCGCCGGTACAGCACCGGCATCCGGGTGGCCTGCGGCAGACCGTCGGCGCCGGTGGTGACCAGCGTGATGAACGCATCGCGCGCCAGCAGCCGGTCCAGCCAGATCAGGTCAGTCTCGGCGAAGGCGGAAGGGATGAACATCGCCGGTTACGCGCGGGCGCCCAAGCTCTGCACCATGCGGCCGTGCAGCTCGGCATCGCTGGCGCCCTGCGGCGGCTGCACTTCATGCAGCGAGAAACCGCGGATCAGCGCGTCTTCCTCGTCCAGGCCGTCATAGGACACGAACTCGGCATCGAACAACTGCGACCGCGCGGTGTCTTCGCTGTCGTAGCTGAGCGTGTTGCCGTCGCTGTCGAGGACTTCGGCGGTGCCGGCCGGGCGGATCCGCAGGCGCGCCCAGATAAGCGTGTTGCCCAGGCTGGCCAAGAACCATTCGTCGCGGTGTGAGGGGGTGTCGTTCATATCAATACCATCGAAAGCAGCCAGAGCAGGGCAGCCATGCCCAGTCCGGCCAGCAGGGTCAGCAGCGATACCCAGGCAGGCGTGGCCAGCCCGGACAGCGCCCGGTCGGGGGTTTGCCGGTAATCGCGCCCAAGCAGCCAGCGCAGCGCATCCGGGCGCAGGAACGCGCCGTTGCCGAAGCGTTGCGCCAGCAGCGGATGGCGGTCGCGGATGTGGATCAGGGTCAGCGGCCAGAAGATCACGAAGGCACTGAACCCGGCGATCGCCACGCCGACGAAACACAGCGCGAAGAACAGGGTCATGGGCTCGGTGCCTCCGCGGGGGGGATCAAAACTCGGCGCTGCCCGGCGCGCGCGGGTAGGGGATGGCGTCGCGGATGTTGCCCAGCCCGCACACGTACACCACCAGGCGCTCGAAGCCCAGGCCGAAACCGGCATGCGGCACCGACCCGTAGCGGCGGAAATCGCGGTACCAGCTGTAGTGCTCGCGATCCAGGCCGAACTGCGCCATGCGCGCGTCGAGCACGTCCAGGCGCTCTTCGCGCTGGCTGCCGCCGATGATCTCGCCGATGCCCGGGGCGAGCACATCCATCGCTGCGACGGTCTTGCCGTCATCGTTCAGGCGCATGTAGAACGCCTTGATGTGCTCGGGGTAGTTGGTCACCACCACCGGGCGGCCGATGTGTTCCTCGGTCAGCCAGCGCTCGTGCTCGGTCTGCAGGTCCAGGCCCCATTCGACCGGGAAGTCGAACTTCTTGTCGGCCTTCTGCAGCAGCTTCACCGCTTCGGTGTAGTCGATCTGCTCGAACGGGGCGTTGATGAAGCCTTCCAGCTTGGTGATCGCGTTCTTGTCCACGCGCTCGGCCAGGAACGCCAGGTCGTCGCCGCGCTCGTCCAGCACCGCGCGGAACAGGTATTTCAGGAACTGCTCGGCCAGGCGCGCGTCTTCGGCCAGGTCGGCGAAGGCGATTTCCGGCTCGATCATCCAGAACTCCGCCAGGTGGCGGGTGGTGTTGGAGTTTTCGGCGCGGAAGGTCGGGCCGAACGTGTAGACCTTGCTCAGGGCCAGGCAGTACGCCTCGACATTGAGCTGGCCGGACACGGTCAGGAAGGTTTCCTTGCCGAAGAAGTCACGGCTGAAATCGACCTCGCCCTTTTCGTTGCGCGGCAGGTTGGCCATGTCCAGGGTCGAGACCCGGAACATCTGGCCGGCGCCTTCGGCATCGGAGGTGGTGATGATCGGGGTGCTGATCCAGTTGAACCCGTTCTGGTGGAAGAACCGGTGCACGGCCTGGGACAGGCAGTTGCGGATGCGGGTGACCGCGCCGAACAGGTTGGTGCGCGGGCGCAGGTGCGCCACTTCACGCAGGAACTCCGCGCTCATCGGCTTGGGCTGGATCGGGTAGGTCAGGGGGTCGTCGACCAGGCCGACGATTTCGATGTCGTGGGCCTGGATTTCGAAGGACTGGCCCTTGCCCTGGGACTTGACCAGGGTGCCGCGGGCGATCACCGAGCAGCCCGGGGTCAGGCTCTTGATGTCGTCGAAGTTGCCCAGGGTGTCATTGGCCACCACCTGGATGGGGGCGAAGCAGGAGCCATCGGTGACATTGACGAAGGCCAGCGCCGCCGAGCCGCGCACCGTCCGTACCCAACCGCGTACGGTTGCCTCGCCGCCTTCCGGGATTTTCCCGGCAAGCGCATGTTCAACGCTGACCACCGTCATGACTTGAATCCTCTGTTGATCGACTCGATCTCTGAACACGGAGTTTAACGGGTGCGGTGTTCGGCTTGCGAGGCATTTTTCGCGCGCTCTCCGGGGCTGCGCGCCATGTGAACCGCAGCGACGGCCGTCGAAGCCGGGCCGCGCCATACCCTCTATAATGATCACGATCCGCTGGAGTTGCCTGTCATGGCCGTAAGCCTTACCCCTGTTGCCTTTGCCCGTGTGCAGAAGTTCGTCGAGCAGACCCCCGGCGCGCTGGGCCTGCGTTTCGGCGTGACCCGGACCGGTTGCTCGGGCTGGGGTCACATCACCGATCTGGCCCGCGACGAGCGCCAGGGCGACACCGTGTTCGAGCAGGACGGGGTGCGTATCTACGTGGATGCCGACAGCCTGGGCTTGGTCGATGGCACGGAGATCGACTTCGGCAAGCACGGCCTGAGCGAGACGTTCACGTTCAGGAACCCTAACGCGACCGCCGAATGCGGCTGCGGCGAGAGCTTCACCACCGAGGCCGACAAGGCCTGAGCCGGGCCGCCGCCGGGCTGTCTGGCGCGCTGCGGCTTGCCTGTTGGGGCTTGCGCTGCCATACTTTGCGGCTTCCTGCCTGATTTCGGGCAGGACCCTTGCCCCACCGCGTTCATCTGCGGGGGGCTGTCCGGCCCTCAACGGGCCACATC
>NZ_JBFULO010000271.1:0-5157 GCF_054049855.1 Stenotrophomonas sp. P5_B8
GCCTACTACTACAGCGTCTACGACACCGGCTACCACGTGCTCATGCATCCGTTCCGCAAGGACCTGGTCGGCAAGGACATGAAGGACTTCCGCTCCGAAGACGGCGTGCGGCTGTTCCATGACCTGGTCCAGGTCGCAGGCCAGGGCGGCGGCGTGATCTCCTACAAGTGGGCCAAGGCCGGCGCCGAAGGGTTGTATGACAAGTCCTCCTACGCAGGCCTGTACAAGCCGTGGCAGTGGGTGATCAGCAGCGGCGTCTACATGGAAGACGTGCAGAAGCAGGCCTTGGTCTTCACCGCCATCATGACCGTCAGCGGCGGCGTCGTGGTTCTGATCGTGCTGGCGCTGAGCTGGCTCATCGGCAACCGCATCACCCTGCCCCTGCGCCAGGCCACCCACGTGGCCGAGAGCATCGCCGCCGGCAAGCTGGACAGCCGCATCGGCGCCCAGGCCCACGACGAACCCGGCCGCCTGCTCGAAAGCATGGGCCGGATGCAGAAACAGCTGCACGCGGTCATCAGCGGCCAGCGCGACATGGCCAGCCAGCACGAGGCCGGCCAGACCCGCTTCCGTATGGACGAAAGTGCCTTCCCCGGCGAATACGGCCTGATGGTGCATGAAACCAACGCGCTGGTCGGCGCGCACGTGCAGACCATGGACGACGTCCTGCAGGTGGTGCAGCGCTACGCCGTGGGCGACCTGCACGCCGACATCGCCCGCTACCCGGGCGAGAAGGCGGAAATCACCGCCACCGTCGATACCGTCAAGCGCAACCTGGGCAGCATCAACGACGAGATCAAGCGCCTGGCCGGCGCTGCCGCGGCCGGGGACTTCAGCCAGCGCGGCGATGCCACCCGCTTCGATCACGACTTCCGCCTGATGATCGGCAACCTCAACGCGATGATGCAGGTCAGCGACGACAACCTCGGCAAGCTCTCGCAGCTGCTGTCGGGCATCGCCGAAGGTGACCTCACCGTGCGCATGCACGGCGACTTCCAGGGCGTGTTCGCCAGCATGCGCGACGACGCCAACGCCACCGTCGCCCAGCTCACCCAGATCGTCGGCCAGATCCAGGGCGCGGCCGGCAGCATCACCCAGGCCGCCGGGGAAATCGCCAGCGGCAACAGCGACCTGTCGCGTCGGACCGAGCAGCAGGCCGCCAACCTGGAAGAGACCGCCGCCTCGATGGAGGAACTGACCTCCACCGTGCGCCAGAACGCCGAGCACGCCCGCCAGGCCAACCAGCTGGCCATCGGCGCGCACAGCGTGGCCTCGCAGGGCGGTGAGGTGGTCGGCCAGGTGGTCACCACCATGAGCGCGATCGAAACCAGCTCCAGGCGCATCGCCGAGATCATCTCCGTCATTGACGGCATCGCCTTCCAGACCAACATCCTGGCGCTCAACGCGGCAGTGGAAGCGGCCCGCGCCGGCGAGCAGGGGCGCGGCTTTGCCGTGGTCGCCTCCGAAGTGCGCACCCTGGCCCAGCGCTCGGCGGGCGCGGCCAAGGAGATCAAGGGCCTCATCGACGACTCGGTCGCCAGCGTCGCCGACGGCTCGGCCCTGGTACGCAAGGCCGGCAGCACCATGGGCGAGATCGTCGCCTCGGTGCAGCGGGTGACCGACATCATGGCCGAGATTTCCGCCGCCTCCCAGGAACAGTCCGCCGGCATCGAACAGGTCAACCAGACCGTGGTGCAGATGGACGAAACCACCCAGCAGAACGCCGCCCTGGTCGAAGAAGCCACCGCCGCCGCGCGCGCGATGGAAGAACAGGCCAACCAGCTGGCCGACGTCGTGGCGATCTTCCGCCTGGACAACCAGGTTGCTGCGGCCGTCAGTGCGGTCACCTCGCGCGTGGTGGTGCCGGCCGCAGCGCGCCCGCGCCCGACCCCTGCCGCACGCCCTGCCCCGCGCGCCCAGCCGGCACCACGCGCGCAGCGCAGTGCGACCCCGGACGACGGCAACTGGCAAGAGTTCTGAGTCTTCGTGGCGGCCCCGTCGCCGCCACTCCCCCATTCCCATCGAGTGCGCCTGTGTCCACGCCTTCCGCTCCTGCCGCCACCTCCCAGAACGGCCGCGAATTCGAGTTCGCCGACCGTGATTTCCGCCGCGTCTGCGACCTGATCTACCAGCGTGTCGGCATCTCGCTGGCCCCGGCCAAGCGCGACATGGTCTATGGCCGCCTGTCGCGGCGCCTGCGCGCGCTCGGCCTGCGCAGCTTCACCGAGTACCTGGACCAGCTGGAAAAGGACGGCGGCGAAGAGTGGCAGGCGTTCACCAACGCGCTCACCACCAACCTCACCGCGTTCTTCCGCGAGCCGCACCATTTCGAAAAGCTCGACACCGAGCTGCGCGCGCGCGCCGGTCACGGCACCCTGCAGCTGTGGTCGTGCGCGGCCTCCACCGGTGAGGAGCCCTACTCGATGGCGATCACCGCCTGCGAGGCGTTCGGCACGCTCAAGCCGCCGGTGCGCATCCTGGCCACCGACGTGGACACCCAGGTGCTGGCCACCGCCAGCCGCGGCGTGTACGCCATCGACCGGGTGTCCGGACTCGATCCGGCGCTCAAGAAGCGCTATTTCCAGCGCGGCAGCGGCCCCAACGAAGGCCATTGCCGGGTCAATCCTGCGCTGCGCGACCTGATCGACTTCCGCCCGCTCAACCTGCTCGCCCCCCGCTATGACGTCGGCGGCCCGTTCGACGCCCTGTTCTGCCGCAACGTGATGATCTATTTCGACAARCCCACCCAGCGCGGCATCCTCTCGCGGCTGATCCAGCACATGGGCGACGACGGCCTGCTCTATACCGGCCACTCGGAGAACTACCTGCACGCCGCCGACCTGATCCAGCCGTGCGGACGCACGCTGTACAAGCGCGCGCCCGGAGCACCGGCATGAACCTGGCGCTACGCACCGACGATGTCATGCGTTACTTCGACAGCCGCTTCAAGGTAACCGCGGCCAAGCTGCTGCCCACCCAGTACCTGGTGGTCGACGACAACACCGCGCTGACCACCACCCTCGGCTCGTGCGTGGCCGCGTGCCTGCGCGACCCGGTGCTCAAGATCGGCGGCATGAACCACTTCCTGCTGCCCGAAGGCAACGTCGGCGATGGCGCGCCCGCGCGCTACGGCAGCTACGCCATGGAACTGCTGATCAACGACCTGCTCAAGCGTGGCGCTCACCGCAAGCGCCTGGAAGCCAAGGTGTTCGGCGGCGCCAACGTACTCAAGGGCTTTACCAGCAACCCGGTCGGCACCCGTAACGCCGAGTTCGTGCGCCAGTACCTGCAGGCCGAGCACATCCCGGTGCTGGCCGAAGACCTGTGCGGCATCCATCCGCGCAAGGTGTGGTTCTTCGCCGACACCGGCCGCGTCGTCGTGCAGCGCCTGCCGCACGCGCACGAGGCCGAAGTCGCCGCAACCGAATCGGCCGTGCGTGCGCGTCTGTCCAAGGCCCCGGTCACCGGCGGCGTGGAGCTGTTCGAATGACCCACGGTGCGCCCTGCAGAGTCCTGATCGTCGACGACTCCGCCGTTGTGCGGCAGATGCTCAGCGAAATCCTCGCCAGCGATCCGGGCATCGAGGTGGTCGGCACCGCCGCCGACCCGCTGCTGGCGCGCGAGAAGATCAAACGCCTCGCCCCGGACGTGATCACCCTGGACGTGGAAATGCCGCGCATGGACGGCCTGGCGTTCCTGGAAAACCTGATGCGCCTGCACCCGCTGCCGGTGGTGATGATCTCCTCGCTGACCGAACGCGGCGCCGACACCACCCTGCAGGCGCTGGCACTGGGCGCGGTGGATTTCGTGTCCAAGCCCAAATTCGACGTCGCCCGCGGCCTGCAGGCCTATGCCGAGGAAATCATCGGCAAGGTCAAGATGGCCGCGCGCTCGCGCGTGCGCACCCTGGCCCGCCCCATCACCCCGCGCATCACGCTCGACGCGGTCGCACCGGTCACCCCCGCGCGCAGCATCCAGTTCCGCACCACCGACCGCCTGATCGCCATCGGCGCCTCGGCCGGCGGTACCGAAGCGCTGCGCGTGGTGCTCGAGGGCATGCCCGCCGACGCGCCCGCCGTGGTGCTTACCCAGCACCTGCCGGCCACGTTCAGCACGCCCTTCGCCGAGCGCCTGGACCGGCACTCGGCCATGTCGGTACGCGAAGCCAGCGATGGCGAAGCGGTGCTGCCCGGCCACGCCTACCTGCCGCCGGGCGGCAAGCACCTGCGGGTGATCCGCGACGGTGCGCGCTGGCGCTGCCGCGTGGATGACGGCCCCGCGGTCAACCGGCACAAGCCGGCAGTGGACGTGCTGTTCCGCTCGGTCGCCGAAAGTGCCGGTAGCAACGCTATCGGCGCGATCCTCACCGGCATGGGCGACGACGGCGCCCGCGGCCTGCTCGAACTGCGCAACGCCGGCGCCCCCACGCTGGTGCAGGACGAAGCCAGCAGCGTGGTTTGGGGTATGCCGGGCGCGGCCTACAAGCTGGGTGCGGCCGAAGAAATGGTGCCACTGGAGCGGATTGCCGAGCGCTTGATGGCGTTGGCGCGGGGATAGTCCGCGCCAGCCACGCATGGCGTGGCTCTACCCGGYGATCATGCGATGGCCTGGTGGCATCACCGTTGCGCGGCCCTCCCCGGTAGAGCCACCCCACGGGTGGCTGCACGCCATGCCAGACCGAAGAACAGCCACGCATGGCGTGGCTCTACCCGGCGATCATGCGATGGCCTGGCGTTACCGTTGCGCGACCCTCCCCGGTAGAGCCACCCCACGGGTGGCTGCACGCCATGCCGGACCGAAGAACAGCCACGCATGGCGTGGCTCCACCGTGCGCCCCGGCCAGGCCGAAGCACGCGCGGCGACGTCCCTCACCCGCCCCGGCACCACCGCATCGGGTTGTCCACCAGCAGCTTCCGCTGCAGCTCAGCGGTCACCGCGATCCGCGGAATGAAATCCACCAGCATGCCGTCATCGGGCATAGGCGATTTCAGGTGCGGGTGCGGCCAATCCGCCCCCCCACACGACGCGATCCGGCAAGGCAATGTCGGGCAATGCCGGGAAATGCGGGGTATCGCGGGGTATCGCGAGACAATGCGGGGTATCGCGGGGTATCGCGAGGCAATGCGGGGTATCGCGGGGTAGAGCCGAGCCATGCTC
>NZ_JBFULO010000272.1:0-5154 GCF_054049855.1 Stenotrophomonas sp. P5_B8
GCAGAGGCCATCCTGGGCCGCCAGCCGAGCATGGCTCGGCTCTACCGTTGCTTCACGGGCAGCTGACCGCGCCCTCCACCTTGTCCGCATCCACCGACACCCGCACCTGGGTGAACGCTGCAGCAAACGGTTTGTCCGCACTCACCACGAACGGGGCTTCCACCGCGCCCAGGTCCACGCCGTATTTGGCGAAGCACGCCAGCGGCACGGTCACCGTCTGCTTCTGCCCCGGCATCAGTTTGGCCAGCAGCGGCGCGATATCCACCCCGCCCTCGCAGCCGGTACCGCACTGCATGGTCACCTTCACCGGCAAGGCCGGCCGCTGCACCAGCTGCACATCGAACTGCAACGCGCCGTGGTTGCGCGCCAGTGCGCCGAGGTTGCGGCGCGAGGTACTGCGGGCGATGAGCTGCGCCGGCGCCAGCCACGTGATCTCCTTGGCGTCCTGCTGGGTGTTCACCTGCACGGTGCGCACTTGCACCACGGGCGCTGCGGTCGGCCACCGCAGCGTGGCATTGAGATCATTGCCCAGCGGCTGGGTGGCGCCGGCGGCGGCAACGTGCAGCGAGAACGGCGGCGTGTCGGCGCGGTTGAAGATCGGCAGCGTCGTCACGTCGCCGCAGTTGTCCGGGTTGGCTTCGGGCAGGCGCGCGACATTCCCTGACGCACCGTAATGCAGGCCATAGCCCAGCGTGAACAGCGGCGGCTGCTTGGGATCCGGTCGGTCGATCGGCGCCGGGCACGGCACGCCCGGCCACGGGAAGCTCAGCCGGCCACGGAAATCATGCGCCGCCTTGCCGTCCTTGCCGGCCACCAGCACGTCGGTGACGCCCTTGCCCTCGGTGCCGGGCAGCCATGCTGCCACGAAGGCCTGCGACAGGTTGAGCAGGTCGTTGGTGTACATCGGGCGGCCGGAGAAATACACGGTCACCACCGGCTTGCCGGTCGCCGTGGCCGCGCGCAGCACGGCCAGATCCTGCGGGTAGACGCGGCTGTGGCTGACCGAATCGGAGGACAGGATGTCACCATTGGTTTCCGCATACGGTGTCTCCCCGACCACCGCGACCACGACGTCGAACTGCCCGGCATCCAGCCCGGTGCCATCGGCGCTGTAGGTCACCTGCTGCGCGCCCAGCGCGGCACGCAACCCACCGAGTACCGAATCGGCATTCGGGAAATCGGCGTTGGTGTTCTCCGTGCCCTGCCAGGTCAGCGACCAGCCACCGGCCTGGTCGGACAGGCTGTCGGCGCTCTTGCCCACCACCAGCACCCGCGCATCGCGGCGCAGCGGCAGCACCTTGTCCTGGTTCTTCAGCAGCACCAGCGACTCGCGCACCGCGCGGCGCGCCAATGCACGGTCCTGCACGGCGTTGGCATCCCCGGCATGGCGGCTGTCCGAGGGTTTGTGCTCGAACAATCCGGCGCGCAGCTTCACCCGCAGGATGCGGGTGACCGCATCGTCGATGCGTGCCATCGGAATCTCACCGCGCTGCACCTGCGCGGTGGTGTTGGCGATGAACGCCTTCCAGTCGTCGGGCACCATCACCATGTCGATGCCGGCATTGATCGCCTGGGCGCAGCTGTCGTTGCGGCAGCCGGGTACCTGCGCGATGCCGTTCCAGTCGGACACCACGAACCCGTCGAAGCCCATCTTGCCCTTCAACGCATCGGTGAGCAGTGCCTTGCTGCCGTGCATCTTGCCGTAGTCGACGCGGCCGGCACGGTCATTCCAGCTGTTGAACGAGGCCATCACCGTCTGCACGCCTTCACCGAGCGCACCGTAATACCCCTGGCCGTGCACGTTGATCATGGCCGCCTTGTCGAGCAGTGCTTCGCCCTGGTCGCGGCCGTTGTCGGTGGCGCCATCGCCGATGTAATGCTTGGCCGTCGCCACTACGTTGGCATCGTCGGCGAAGCGACCCTGCGCGCCCTTGACGTAGGCACGCGCGTACTCGCGCACCACGGCGGGATCGGAGGAGAAGCTCTCGTAGGTGCGGCCCCAGCGTGGGTCGTGGGCCACGGCCAGGGTGGGCGCGAACACCCAGTCGATGCCGGTGGCGCGGGTGGCGCGTGCGGTGGCCTGGCCGATGCGCTCGACCAGCTCGGCATCGCCGGCCGCGCCCAGGCCGATGTTGTGCGGGAACAGCGTCGCGCCGTAGACGTTGTTGTGCCCATGCACCGCATCGGTGCCCCAGATCACCGGAACCGGCGTGCGTGCGTCGGTGGCCAGCGAGGCCGCGCGGTAGGCATCGGCCAGCTGCAGCCACTGCGCCACCGTGGCGTGCTTGTCCATGCCCGGCCACGAGCCGCCGCCGTTGAGCACCGAGCCGATGTAGTACTGGCGGACCTGCTCGGGGGTGATGGTCTTGATCTCGGCCTGGGTCATCTGCCCGATCTTCTGCGCCAGGGTCATCTGCGCCAGGATCTGCTGCACGCGCGCTTCGATGGCGGCATCCGGCGTGATCGCGCTGGTCACCCGCGGCCAGTCCTTGAGCGTCTCGCCAGTGGCAGGCGCGGCGGCGACCGATGCGGCCAGGGCCAACAGCAGGCAGGTACCAAGGATGGTCTTGTTGGGGCTGTTCACTGACATCTACCTCCGGTGGGAATGACGCGCGATCGGGGTCGGCGCTGCCGCCGTCGGCCGCGCTGCGCGGCGCGCAGCACGTCGTGTCGACAACATTTGGATCGGTTCAACGCCCCTGGCTGACAGCGCTGTCATACAAAGCACGGCCATTGCTGTCAACCGCGCAGCGTCGCCATGGCGACGTCGGTCCCGCACCAGCAGGGGCTGGCGCTCAAACGCATGCGTGGATCAGGCTGTCAGTGTTGCGATGCCGCACGAAATCGACGGGTGCGCCACAAGCCATCGCGGCATGGCAACATCCGCCTGCATCGGCAACACCGTTTCGACACCGCCGCACTACCATCGGCCTCTGCCGACCTGCTCCCACATAGGATCCACCGCACCATGCGTAGTCGAATCGAGGATGTCGCCGCGGTTGCGGGCGTTTCGATCAAGACCGTGTCCCGCGTGCTCAACAACGAGCCCAACGTGCGCACCGAAACCCGCGAGCGCGTGGCCGCGGCAGTGGCGCGGTTGGGCTACAAGCCCAACCTGTCCGCGCGCAGCCTGGCCGGGCAGCGCTCCTACGCATTGGCGCTGGTTTACAACAATCCCTCGCGCAATTACCTGATGGAAATCCAGAACGGCATGCTGGAAGCCTGCCACGCCAGCCACTACAACCTGATACTGGGGCCGGTGGGCGTCGGCCGCAGCACCCTGCCCGACCTGGCGGCGCTGTTCGAGAACTCGCGTCCCGATGGCGTGGTGCTGATCCCGCCGCTGACCGACGATGCGGTGGTGCTGGCCTACCTGGAAGAGCACGAGATCCCGTTCGCCAGCATTGCCCCGCGCCATCCGGAAGGCCGCATCGGCGTGCGCATGGACGAGACCACCGCCGTGGTCGAGCTGATCGGCCATCTGGTTGCACAAGGCCACCGCCGCATTGCGCATATCAAGGGGCCGCGCGCGCACGGCGCCTGCCAGTGGCGCCTGGCCGGCTATCGCCAGGCACTGCGCGAACATGGCATCGCCTACGACCCGGCGCTGGTGGCCAGCGGGCAGTTCTCGTTCGAATCCGGCATCGAGGCGGCCAACGCGCTGCTCGACCTGCCGCAACCACCGACGGCGATCTTCGCCGCCAACGACGACATGGCGGCCGCGGTCTATCGCGTGGCCGGCCAACGGGGCCTGCGCGTCCCCAGGGACCTGTCGGTCTGCGGCTTCGACGACACGCCCATTGCCGGGCACATCTACCCGGCGCTGACCACCGTGCGGCAGCCCACCTCACGCATGGGCACGCTGGCTACCGAGCAGCTGATCGAGCGCATCCGCAGCCCGGACGGCGGCCGCATGGTCACCGTGGACCATGCGGTGCTCGTGCGTGAATCCACCCACGCACCGCGCCGCCGCTGAGCAGTGCGGCACCGCTAGGGGGAAAGGCGCGAACCCCGCCACGCGTAAAAGACGATGTACAGGTAGCACAGCATCGGCAGCAGGAACGACAGCTGCAGGCCGTGGTGGTCGGCCACCCAGCCCATCGCCAGCGGAACCACCGCACCGCCCACGATGGCCATCACCAGCAGGCTGGAGCCCTTGCCGGTCAACGCGCCCAGCCGCGCGATGGCGAGCGCGAAGATGGTCGGGAACATGATCGAGTTGAACAGCCCGATGCTGACCACCGCCCACTTGGCCAACCCGCCACCGGCCAGCATGGTGACCGCCAGCAGCGCCATCACCACCAGCGCGAAGATGCCCAGCAGGCGGCGCGGGTCGAGCCGTGCCAGCAGCACGGTGCCGACCAGGCGCCCCACCAGCGCACCGCCCCAGTACAACGACACATACCGGGTGGCTTCCTGTTCGGTGAGCCCTTCGCCGATGCCCGGCATCGACAGGAAGTTGACCAGCACGCTGCCGATGGATACCTCGGCGCCCACGTAGAAGAAGATCGCCAGCACGCCGTAGCGCAGGTGCGGATGCCGCAGCGCGTCGCGGATGCGCCCGCCGGTGGCGCCTTCTTCCACGCCCGGGATGGCCGGCAGGCGGAACATCCAGATGGCTGCGGCCAGCACGAACAGCGCCACCGCCAGGCCGAAGTACGGCAGTTGCACCGACTGCGCTTCGGCGGCGCGGTAAGCCAGCGCCTCTGCCTGCGGCAGCAGCGCCAGGGCTTCATCGGTGCGCGGTTCGGCCGACAGGATCAGCAGACCGCCAAACAGCGGCGCCAGCGTGGTGCCCAGTGCATTCATCGACTGCGCCAGCGTCAGCCGGCTGGACGCGGTCTGCTCCGGTCCCAGCAGCGCCACGTACGGGTTGGCCGCTACCTGCAGCACGGTGATGCCGGTGGCGAGCACGAACAACGCCGCCAGGAACAACCCGTACACATGCGCATGCGCAGCCGGCCAGAACAGCAGCGCGCCCACGCCGGCAATGGCCAGCCCGGCCACGATGCCGCGCTTGTAGCCCACCGCCGCGACCAACCGCCCTGCCGGCAGCGACATCAGGAAGTACGCACCAAAGAACGTGAACTGCACCAGCATCGCCTGCACCCAGGTGAGCGCGAAGGCGGCCTTGAGGTGCGGAATGAGGATGTC
>NZ_JBFULO010000273.1:0-5134 GCF_054049855.1 Stenotrophomonas sp. P5_B8
GACCAAGGGTGAGCTTGGACATCCGGAGACAGCGTGAGTGGGTCATTGGGGAGTAGCCTCGATGCGAGATTGGCGATGGCGGAGAAAAAAACGCGCCCAAGCAGCCTTGCTGGCGGCTGACTGGACTTTTATCTGGGTTCCCTAGCCGAGGGCTGGTTTCAGCCGCAACGGTTAACACTAGATTAACACGGTAGCGCCGGATTGTGACGGTTTGGCGACAAAACACACGCCATCACAACGCTATCGTGACGCGATCTTCACAACTGGCCCTGTTTCGCTGAATGGCTGCTGCGCCGCCCGTGCAAGGGTAACCAGGGAACGCTGCGGGTGGGTTACCGGTGGGTTGGCTGGGGAGCCGGCCAGCGGCCGGCACTACCGGAGCGGGCCGTGGTAGACCGCAAGGCGGACAGGCCCGGCCCCTTCAGGCGTCCAGGATCTGGCCGCGGTGGGCGGCGCCGGCGGCAGATAACAGAAGTACCGCCGTGGCGGCACAGTCGACCGGGTCGCGGGCGCCGCGGTCTTCGTCCAGGGAGAACGCCCGCGCCCGCAGGGCGGTGCGCATCGGGCCGGGCTGGAGGCCACTGACCCGCACCGGGCTGCGCCCGAGTTCGTCATGCAGGCTGGCGATCAACCCGCGCAGCCCGTGCTGGGCGGCACCGTAGCCGCCCCAAAAGGCCTTCCCTAMCCGCGCCGGATCGTCCACGGTGAACACCAGCGCGGCATCATCGCGCTGGCGCAGCAGCGGCAGGCAGGCCTGGGCCAGCCAGGCTGGCGCAGTCAGGTTGACGTGAACCGCGCGCGCAAAGGCGCCCGGATCGGCCAGCTCGAACGGGGTCAGCCCGGCGAAATCGGCGGCGCAGTACAGCAGGCCATCCAGCCGCCCAAGCTCGGACTGCAGGCGTTCGGCCAGAACCGCGTAGTCGTCGGGGGTGGCTCCTTCCAGATCGAGCGGGTACAGCAGTGGCTCCGGGCCAACGGCCTGGACGGCGGCGTAAACCCGGTCCAGCCGGCGCGGCTTGCGCCCGAGCAGGACCACGGTGGCGCCGGCCTCGGCACAGGCGATGGCAGCGGCACTGCCGAAGCCACCACCGGCCCCGGCGATGAGAATGACGCGATCGGCAAGCGATGCGGTCCCGGCCACGACGGTCGGGACGGCACTCATGCCTGCGAGGCCTCTTCGACGATGCGTTTGAGCTCGCCGGATTCGAACAGCTCCAGCACGATGTCGCAGCCGCCGATCAGCTCGCCATGGATGAACAGCTGCGGGAAGCTGGGCAGGTTGGAGAAACGCGGCAGGTTGGCGCGGATCTCGGGTTCCTCGAGCACATTGACCGTGCGCAGCGCGACCGCGCCGGCGGCCATCAGCGCCTGGATGGCGCGACTGGAGAAACCGCACATGGGGTACTGCGGGGTGCCCTTCATGAACAACACGAGGGGGTAACGCTCCACTTCGGACTGGATCTGCTGCATCACCGCCACAACGCCTCTCCTGCAGGTGGGACAACCCGACCTGGCCGGTCGGATAGACTTCCCTCATCGCCATTGTAAGCCTTCCGGCGTCCCTCTCCTCAATCCATCGCGAGCCATGCCCCTCGAACTGCCCCGCCTGCCCTACGATCGCACCGCCCTGCAGCCCCACCTGTCGGCCGAGACGCTGGACCTGCACCACGGCCGTCACCACCGCGCCTATATCGAGGCGGTCAACGCGCGCATCGACGGTACCGAGCTGGCCGAGCTGCCACTGGAAGACATCGTGCGGCAGAGCCAGGGCAGCCTGTTCGACGCTGCCGCCCAGGCCTGGAACCACGGCTTCTACTTCCACTGCCTGCATCCGCGCGGTGGCGGCGACCCCAAGGACCGGCTGGGCGAACTGGTCACCCGCCACTTCGGCGACATCCGCCGGCTGCGCGAGGAATTCGACCGCGCCGCGCTGGGCCTGTTCGGCTCGGGCTGGGTGTGGCTGGTGCAACACCCGTCCGGCGCGCTGGCGATCCAGACCACCCGCAACGCCGGCACCCCGTTGACCGGACAGAGCACGCCATTGCTGGCCTGCGATGTGTGGGAACACGCGTACTACACCGACTACCAGAATGAGCGCGCACGCTATCTGGAGGCGTTCTGGAAACTGGTCAACTGGGACTTCGTGGCCGCGCAGTTGCGGGATTGAGGGCGCGCGCCGTCATAGCGGCGACAACCGGGTAGTGCCGGCCGCTGGCCGGCTCGCACTTGGCCACCCGCCCGGTAGTGCCCGCCACTGGCCGGCTCGCACGCTTGGCCACCACCGGTAGTGCCGGCCGTTGGCCRGCTCGCACGCTGCCAGGTTGGCGAGGAGCTGGCCAACGGCCGGCACTACCCGTTTGTCGCCGTCGGCTGGGGCGCGGGCGCGCAGGCCGCGCGCCCGTTTCAGCGGCGTAGCGCAGCCGCCACCGGGGCGACCTGGGCGGTACGGTCAAGCTGCCCGCCCACCGCGTCCAGCGCGTCGGCCAAGGCCTGCGCATCATCGTCGCGCAGCGTGGCATGACCGACCTTGCGGCCGTCGCGCGGCTGCTTGCCGTAATCATGCCAATGCCCGCTCGGCTGACCGAGGACAGCGGCCGCTTCGGGCATCGCACCAAGCCAGTTGAGCATGCAGGCGTGGCCGAGCATGCGTGTATCGCCCAGCGGCAAACCGAGCACGGCGCGCAGGTGGTTCTCGAACTGCGAGGTCTCGCTGCCTTCGATGGTCCAGTGGCCGGAGTTGTGCACGCGCGGCGCCATCTCGTTGACCAGCAGCTCGTCCCCGCGGCAGAACAGCTCCAGCGCGAACACCCCCACGTAATCCAGGCGTTCGGCCAGCGCGCGGGCATGGCCGATGGCGGCCTCGTGCTGGGCAGGACTCAACGTCGCCGGCGCCAGGCTGGCCGACAGCACGCCGTCGACATGCCAGTTGCCGGTCACCGGCCACGCGCGGAATTCACCGTCGCGGCCGCGCACGGCGACCACGCTGACTTCGCGATCGAAGGCGACGAAGCCTTCCAGGATCAGCCCGGTCCGCTCGACGTAATCGCCCAGTGTGGCCCAGGCCGTGTCGATGTCGGCGTCGCTGCGGATGCGGAACTGGCCCTTGCCGTCGTAACCCAGGCGGCGGGTCTTGACGATGCAGGGCATGCCAAACTCGGCCACCCTGGCGGCGAGCTCGTCGCGGCTGCGGATATCGGCGAACGGCGGCAGCGGGATGCCCAGCTGCTGGAACAGGGTCTTTTCGCTGAGCCGGTCCTGGGCCACCGCCAGCGCATCGGGATTGGGATACACCGGCACGCGTTCGGCCAGGAAACGGGCACTGCGGGCGGGCACGTTCTCGAAATCGAAGGTCACCACATCCACCCGCGCGGCGAAGGCGGCCAGCGCGGCCTCATCCTCGAATGCGGCCACCTGCAGCGGCGCCACCTGGGCACCGCAGGCATCAGCGGCCGGGTCGAACAACTCGAAGCGCAGGCCCAGCGGCGCGCCCGCGAGCACCATCATGCGGGCCAGCTGCCCGCCGCCCAGGATGCCAACGGTCTTCGTGCTCATTGACGCGGATCGTCGTGGGCCATGACGTCTTCAGTCTGGCGGGCGCGGAAGGCCTCCAGCGCCTCGCCGATGGCCGGCTGGTCGGAGGCCAGCATGGCCGCGGCGAACAGCGCCGCGTTGGACGCGCCGGCATTGCCGATGGCAAAGGTGGCGACCGGAATGCCGGCCGGCATCTGCACGATGGACAGCAGGGAATCCATGCCGTTGAGGGCCTTGGACTGCACCGGAACGCCCAGCACCGGCACGGCGGTCTTGGCCGCGATCATGCCCGGCAGGTGGGCCGCGCCCCCGGCACCGGCGATGATCGCGCGCAGGCCACGGCCGCCTGCCTGTTCGGCATAGGTGAACAGCACGTCCGGCGTACGGTGCGCCGAGACCACTTTCACTTCGTAGGGAACGCCGAGCGCATCGAGCTTCTGGGCGGCGTGCTGCATGGTTTCCCAGTCGGAGCGGGAACCCATGACGATGCCGACGAGCGGCGCGGATTGGTTGGGGGTCATTGGCCGTCACCTGCCTTAAAGACGTATTCTAGCCATCTTCCACGCAAGACGAAGAATCCATGGATCGCAAGCTGCTCGACCTGCTGTGCTCGCCCGACACCCGCCAGCCCCTATCCCTGCTCGATGCCAAGGGCCTGGACGCAGTCAACCGCGCGATCGGCGCCGGTGCCGTGGTCAAGGCCGATGGCAGCGCGCAGGCCCTGGCCCTGCGCGAGGCGCTGCTGACCCGCGACCGCAAGCAGGTGTTCCGCGTCGACGACGGCATTCCGGTGCTGCTGGCCGAAGAGGCCATCGCGACCGCGCAGATCGCCGATTTTCCGGAAAAATGAGTCCGTCCGTCCTTGAGGCACCCGATGCGGCGGTGGTCGCCGCCGATGTGGCGCGCGCACTGGCCGAGGACATCGGCAGCGGGGATGTCACCGCCGCCCTGCTGCCCGACCGTCCCGACAGCGCCTACCTGCTGTGCAAGCAGGACGCGGTCATCGCCGGTCGGCCGTGGTTCGACGCCACCCATCGGGCGCTGGATCCCGACGTGACCATCAACTGGCGGGTGGCCGAGGGCGACGCCGTCACCGCCGGCACCGTGCTGGCGATCCTGCACGGGCGCAACCGCAGCCTGGTCAGCGCCGAGCGCACCTCGCTGAACTTCCTGCAGACCCTGTCCGGCACCGCCACCACCACCGCACGCCATGTGGCGGCCGTGGCCGGCACCGGCGCGCGCATCCTGGACACCCGCAAGACCCTGCCGGGGCTGCGCGTGGCACAGAAGTACGCGGTGCGCTGCGGCGGTGGCGATAACCACCGGATGGGGTTGTTCGACACGGTGATGCTGAAGGAAAACCACATCCGCGCGGCCGGTTCCCTGACCGCTGCGGTGCAGGCGGCGCGCGCGCAATGGCCGCAGTTGCCGCTGGTGGTGGAGGTCGAGGACCTCGATCAGTTGCGCCAGGCACTGGCGGTGGGCTGCGAACGCATCCTGATCGATGACTTCGATGCGGGGATGCGCCGTGAAGCGGTGCGGATCGCGGCGGGTCGGATTCCGCTGGAAGTCTCCGGCAGCGTCGGCCTGGAGGGATTGCGTT
>NZ_JBFULO010000274.1:0-5119 GCF_054049855.1 Stenotrophomonas sp. P5_B8
GTGATCATGTAGGTGGTCGAACCGTCGCCATCGAGCGAGATCAGCATCGCCAGGATCGCGGTGCCAAGCACGATCTTCATCGGGTCGCCCTTGACGAAGCGCAGGATGATCCGCACCAGCGGATCGAACAGCCCCGCATCGATCATCACCCCGAAGTAGAGGATGGCGAACATCAGCATCACGCCGGTGGGCGCGATCTTCTTGATGCCCTCCAGCATCATCTCGTCGATGCCGGCGCCGAAGCCGCCGATCAGCGCGAAGACGATCGGGATGGTGATGAGGGCGACCAGCGGCGACAGCCGCTTGCTCATGATCAAGTACATGAATGTAATGACCATGCCAAAGCCGAGGATGCTCAGCATCATCTGCAGACTCCAGGAGGGGTAGGGCGGAAGAAGAGGGTCAGAAATCGAACTGCAGACGGCCGGTCACCGCGCGGGTGCGGTCCAACGTGGCGCTGGCCAGGCGGTCGCGGTTGCGGCTTTCGATCAGGTTGAGCATGAAGCGCAGGTTTTCGCGCATGTACCAGTTGCCGCCCAGCGTCCATGCCTCGGTCTGTGCATCGCGCAGGTCCGGCTGGCCGATCAGGTGCTGGTCGCCGCGCATCTGGTCGTAGCGCAGTGCCAGCTCGAACGCGCCGGCGGTGTGCTGGAAATCCTTGACCCGCCCGAAGCGGCCGGTCTTGCGGTCGTACACCCGCGACTCGCCGGTGACGAACCAGCTCACCAGCCCGTAGCCGGCCAGCACCTTGCCGCGCTGGCTGCCGTCGTCGAAGGTGGCACCGCTGAATTCGCCCTGCCAGGACAGCGGGCCGCGCACCTGCGCGTATTCCAGCGACCACTTGTTGACGTCGGTGTCGCGCCCGGCCGAGAAATCGACCAGGGTCAGCCGGCTGTTGTCGGAGAGGTGGCCAGCCGGGCGCGGGCGGATCTTCAGCCCGGGCACACCGTTGGCGCCGGGAGTGTCATAGCGCTCGTGGGCCAGCGACAGGCCCAGGTGCAGCACATCGCCGGCGGTGGCGCCCGGCGCCCAGGTCGCGCGGCCACCGGCGGCACGGCCCTTCACTTGCCACGCGTCGATGCTTTCCAGGCTGTAGGCGCTGGCGGCCCAGGTCATGTCGCCACGGGCGGCCTGCCAGGAGGCGCCGAGGCGGTACAACGGCGCCAGCGTGGTGCCGGCGTTGCCGCGCTCCAGGAAGGTACCGTAGTTGGAACTGGTGCGGTCATCGAGCGAGAAGAACTGCTTGAACTGGCCGACGGTGAGCTTGCCTGCGTCGCCGAAGCTGCGGCTGACGAACACATCCTTGGCCTCGACCCGGTCGCCCGAAAAATCGGCTTCCAGCTTGTAGTCGACCACGAAGAACCTGCCCGACACGTCCACCCAGGCGCGGCGGATCTCCGTGTCGTCCTTGTTCGGGGTGCCACGGCCGTCATTGTCGAAATCGGCGAAATCCAGATGCAGGCGGCCGCCGAGCGTGGCGGTGACCGGGCGGTCTTCCTCGCTGGCTTCGGCAGCCCAGAGCGGCGCGGCCAGCATCAGCAGGGTACAGGCGGCCGGCGTGCGCCAGCGCAGTGTGTTCAGTTCCACGGACCCTCCCAGGTACTCGTTCGTGCAGGTGTGTCGCCAATGGCATCGGCACGGTGTGCGATGCGATGGCGCAGCCTAGAGCCGGGAAGCTGTCATCCACCTGTCAGGGGTTTGTGCGTTGCAGCGAAGCCCACGGGAGTGGCCGCTCGCGCTAGGATTCGTGCTCCTGAGAGATTTCCCGACCGATGCGCCTGCTGCTGGTGGAAGACAACCCGGACCTGGCCGATGCCATCGTCCGCCGCATGCGCCGCAGTGGCCACGCGGTGGACTGGCAGCGCGACGGGCTGGCCGCGGCCAGCGTGCTGCGCTACCAGAGCTTCGACCTGGTGGTGCTGGATATCGGCCTGCCCAAGCTGGACGGCCTGCGCGTGCTGGCCGGCATGCGCGAGCGCGGCGACAGCACCCCGGTGCTGATGCTGACCGCGCGCGATGGCATCGAAGACCGCGTGCAGGCGCTGGATGTCGGCGCCGATGATTACCTGGGCAAACCGTTCGACTTCCGCGAGTTCGAAGCACGCTGCCGGGTGCTGCTGCGGCGCACCCGTGGCCAGGCCAGCGAAGTGGTGCAGATCGGCGCGTTCCAGTTCGACAACGCCTCGCACCGGGTCAGCCTGGACGGCCAGCCGATCGAGCTGCCCAACCGCGAATACCGGCTGCTGGAAATCCTGATGGGGCGACTGGGCCAGGTGGTGGGCAAGGACGAGATCGGCAACGGCCTGTTCGGCTTCGATGACGAGGCCGGCCCCAATGCGATCGAACTCTACGTGGGCCGCCTGCGCCGCAAGCTGGCCGACGCGCCGCTGCGGATCGTGACCGTGCGTGGTAGTGGTTATCTGCTTGAGGCCATCGACGACGCTGCGGGCGCGGCCGCCGATGGCGACTGACCCGCGCACCTCCGGCTCGATCCGGCACACCTTGTGGCTGTACCTGGGCGCGTTCCTGGCGCTGTTCGCCATCGTCCTGTTGTTCGGCGCACGCGACTACGGCCAGCGCGCGGCCAATCGCTCCTACGACCACCTGCTGGTGTCCTCGGCATTGTCGATCATCGATTCGGTGGCGCTGGTGGAGGCCCAGTGGCAGGTCGATCTGCCGTATGCCGCGCTGGACCTGTTGGCGATGGCGCCGGAAGACCGCGTGTTCTATCGGGTCTCCGATGCGCGCGATGCCACCGTGACCGGCTACCCGGACCTGCCCGCGCCACCGCACCCGCCCAGCGATCGCCCGCAATTGTTCGATGCCCCCTACAGCGGGGAGCAGGTGCGCTTTGTGGTGGTGTCACGGCGGGTGTCCTCGCCGTCGGCGCAGGGCGAAGTGCGCGTCCAGGTCGGGCAGACCCGCCGGGCGCGCGAGGCGCTGGCCCAGGACATGGTGACCCGCGCGCTGCTGGCGATCGGGGTGTTGTCGCTCCTGTCGCTGGCCCTGGTCGGGCTGGGCGTGCACCGTGCGCTGCGTCCGCTGGTGCGGATGGAGCGTGAGCTGGCACGGCGCGAGCCCTCCGATCTGAAACCGCTGGATGCCAGCGTGCCGCGCGAGATGGACAAGATGGTCGGCGCGCTGAACCACTTCATGGGCCGGCTGTCGGCCAGCAACGAAACCCTGCGCGCGTTCATGGCTGAGGCCGCGCACCAGATGCGCACGCCGTTGGCGGCACTGCGCGCGCAGGCACAGCTGGCGCTGGACGAAGAAGAGCCAGAGGACATGCGCCGCAGCCTGCACGCCATCGAGCGCAATGCCACCCACATGAGCCGCCTGCTCAACCAGCTGCTCAGCGACGCCAGCGTGATCCACCGCGCCAACCTGCAGCGCTTCGCACCGGTCGATCTGGCCGAAATCCTGCACCAGGCACTGCATGAAGCCCTGCCACAGGCGATGCCGGCGCCGCGCGTGCAGCTGGCCGTTGGCGTGCAGGCGGCCTGGGTGCAGGGCGATGCGCTGCTGCTGCGCGAGGCGATCAAGAACCTGATCGACAACGCGGTCAAATACGGTGGCGACGGCAGCCTGCAGGTGGCGCTGACCGAAGAAGCACAGCAGTGCGTGCTGACCATTGCCGACCACGGCCCGGGCATTGCCGCGGCCGACGCCGAGCGGGTGTTCGAGCGCTTCGCGCGCGGCGAGGGCGCGGCTGCCGGCGGTGCCGGGCTGGGCCTGGCGATCGTCAAGCGCGTCATCGACAGCCATGGGGGCCAGATCGATCTGAGCAACCGCGTGGGCGGGGGACTGGTCGCCACCATCCGCCTGCCGAGGATGCATCCATGAAAGCTGCATGGCTTGTGCTGCTGCTGGTCGTCGCGGGCAATGCGTGGGGGGCACCCGGCGATGTACAGCGGTTTCCCGCCAAAGGCGTGCCGACCGCGCAGCTGCGCATCCACGGCTCGACCGACATCGAGGTGTTCGCCACCGTCATCGCCGACTACCAGCGCCTGCACCCGGGCACCGAGATTCTCTACGAGGACGTGATCACCCAGGACATCTATGCGCGCTACCTGCGCGACCGCAGCGGGCCGAACGCGCCGGACATGCTGATCAGCAGCGGCATGGACCTGCAGACCAAGCTGGTAAACGACGGCCACGCGTTGGCGCACCGCTCGGTGCAGACCGACGCGCTGCCGGCGTGGGCGCAATGGCGGCACGAGGCGTTCGGAATCAGCTACGAACCGGTGGCGATGGTCTACAACACGCGCACGCTGCCGGCCGCACGGGTGCCCCGCACGCGCCGCCAGCTGCTGGACCTGCTGCGCGCGCCGGACGCGCCGCTGCAGGGCAGGGTGGGCACCTACGATGTGGAGCGCAGCAGCGTGGGCTACCTGCTGGCCACCCAGGACGGCCAGCGCGGCAGCATGGCCGGTGCGCTGCTCGGCGCGCTCGGCGACAACGGCGTGCAGCTGGAAGAACGCACCGGCGTGTTGCTGGACAGGGTCAGCAGTGGCCAGCTGTCGCTGGTCTACAACGTGTTGGGCTCCTACGCGCAGGCGCGCATCGACGCCGGCGCGCCGCTGGGCATCGTCGAGCCGGAGGACTACACCCTGGTGGTGCTGCGCACCGCGGTGATCCCGCGCAGCAGCCGGCACCCGGAGGAGTCGCGCCGCTTCCTGGACTACCTGCTCTCGCCGCGTGGCCAGCAGGTGCTCTCGCGCGAGGCGCGGCTGATGCCGATCCTGCCCGCGCAGGGCCAGCAACGTGGCCGCTCGCCTGAGCGCAGCTACCGGCCCATCCAGTTGGGCCCCGGCCTGCTGGTGTACCTGGACGCGCTGAAACGCCGCCAGTTCCTCGAAGCCTGGCGCGGCAGCATGCGGCAGCGCGACGACCGGTAACGACGGCCGCCGGCCGTCAACCTTCACCCGCGTAACAACGATCCAAGCCGGTAATGACGGCCGCTGGCCCTCAACCTCAACACGACGATCCACCCCGGTAGTGACGGCCGCTGGCCGTCAACCTCATTGCAACGATCCACCCCGGTAGTGACGGCCGCTGGCCGTCAACCTCATTGCAACGAWCCGCCCCGGTAGTGACGGCCGCTGGCCGTCAACCGCAT
>NZ_JBFULO010000275.1:0-5097 GCF_054049855.1 Stenotrophomonas sp. P5_B8
AGGCCGACATGGCCCAGCGCCATGAGGCGGGCGAGCTCAGCTACCGGATGGATGCGCAGGCCTTCCCCGGTGCCTACGGGCGCATGGTGGACGACAGCAACCAGCTGGTCGGGGCGAACATCGCCGTCACCCGGCGCCTGGTCGAGGTGATGCAACGCTATGCGGTCGGCGATCTGTCCCAGGACATGGATCGCCTGCCGGGCGAACAGGCAAGCTTCACCGAGGCGATGGACACCACCAAGGCCAACCTGCGCGCGATCAACACCCAGATCCGCGACCTGGCCGGCGCGGCGGCGCTGGGCGATTTCAGCCAGCGCGGCGACGTGGTGCGCTTCGACCACGACTTCCGCGGCATGGTCGAGAACCTCAACACCATGATGCAGGTCAGCGACGACAACCTGCAGCAGATCTCCGCACTGCTGCGCGCGATCGCCGCCGGTGACCTCACCGCGCGCATGCAGGGCGAGTTCCACGGTGTGTTCGCGCAGATGCGCGACGATGCCGATACCACCGTCACCCAGCTGACCGACATCGTCGGCCGCATCCAGCAGGCCACCGACAGCATCAACCTGGCCGCTGGCGAGATCGCCTCGGGCAACAGCGACCTGTCGCGCCGCACCGAGCAGCAGGCCGCGAGCCTGGAGGAAACCGCGRCATCAATGGAGGAGTTGACCTCCACCGTGCGGCAGAACGCCGACCACGCCGTGCAGGCCAACCAGCTGGCCGCCAATGCAGCCGAGGTGGCGTCGCAGGGTGGGCAGGTGGTGGGCCAGGTGGTGACCACCATGGCCGGCATCGAGTCCTCGTCCAAGCGCATCGCCGAGATCATCTCGGTGATCGATGGCATCGCCTTCCAGACCAACATCCTGGCCTTGAACGCGGCGGTGGAAGCGGCGCGCGCGGGTGAGCAGGGGCGCGGTTTCGCCGTGGTCGCCTCGGAGGTGCGCGCGCTGGCGCAGCGCTCGGCCGGTGCGGCCAAGGAGATCAAGACCCTGATCGACGACTCGGTGGACCAGGTGACCCAGGGCTCGGCGCTGGTGCGGACCGCCGGGCGCACGATGGAAGACATCGTCAGCGGCGTGCGTCGGGTCAACGACATCATGGCCGAGATTTCGGCGGCCTCGAAGGAGCAGTCGGCCGGCATCGAGCAGGTCAACCAGACCATCACCCAGATGGACGAAACGACCCAGCAGAATGCCGCGCTGGTCGAAGAGGCCACTGCCGCCGCGCGGGCGATGGAGGAACAGGCGCAGCAGCTGGGTACGGCGGTGGCGATCTTCCGTATCGAGGCTGCCGCAGGCCGTGCGGCACCGGCGGGCCGGCGCGTGTCAGCGCCGACCGGGCGGGTGTCCGCCGCTGCGCGCGGTGCTGCCCGCGCGCCGATGGCGGCCGTGGCCGGTGACGACTGGCAGACGTTCTGAACACCCGGCGCGCCGTGGATCGGCGCGCATGCGGATCAACGCGTGGGATCGGTGCTGCCCGTGGCAGCGGTGCGATGGCCGTTGATGGCGGCCAGCACCCGATGCCCGGCACGGATGCCGGGCACTTCAATCAGGCGATAGCCCACGTAGGCCAGTGGCACTGCGATGGCCAAGGTCAGTACGGCGCAGAGCAGGTAGGCCAGATCGGCCTGCGGTACCAGCAGCTGGATGCGCCGGAATACAGGTATCAACAGCGCCACGACGATGGGGTGCGCCAGATACAGGGAATAGCTGATCTGGCCCAGGTAGGTGGTCACGCGGTTGACCACCAGCGACAGGGGAAATCGCGACATGCCGATCAGCAGTGCGGCATACGCGGCGCCGAACAGTATCCAGCCGATGCCGGCACTCACGGCGGCGCGCGCGCTGCCCCAGGTCAATCCCACCAGCAACAGGCCCGTGCCGACCAGCACCGTCATGCAGCAACGGCGGGCACGGTTGGATGGCATTGCCTGCAGGGCCATGAACAGATGGTAGGCAAGCAGGCCGTACAAGAACACGGGCAGGTGGCGCAGCAGGCCGTAGTCGCCTACCGCTGCTACACCCGCCGGACCCAGTACCCCTGCTCCGGCCAGCAGGCTGGCCAGCGTACCCAGGACAGCGGCGCCCCAGGCGCGCCGCGGGCGGTCGATGACCCGGAACAGCAGGGGAAACACGGCATAGAACAGCATCTCCACGCCGATCGCCCAGCTCGCCCAGACGATGCCGGCCTCCCATCCTTCGAAGAGGTTGAAGGTGAAGGTGACGTTGGCCAGGATTTCAGCGCTTGGATGACCCGCATGGCTGCCGCGACCGTCGCGCCAGATCGAGAAGGCCAGCAGCACGAAGAACAGCGGTGCGATACGGAACACCCGATGCAGGTAGAAGCTGAGCAATGGCGTCGGCGTGCGTGCGTGGCGCGGCATCGTGTATGCCAGCGAGAAGGCACTGATGACGAAGAACAGCGCCACGCCGGTGCCGCCCATCGCCAGTACCGCGCCCGTCACCGCTCCCGTCGCAAGCGCGGGTGACGGCATCGCCATGACGTGGAACAGCACCACATAGACGGCAGCCAGACCGCGTAGGGCATCCAGGAAAGCGAGTCGGTTTGGTGCGGCCATGACGGTCCTTGTCCAGGCGGGCGGCGATCATCGTCGGCTCGGCAGATCGCGCCCAGAATGGGAGAAATGATCGGCGCATGCTACCACCGGCGTACCGCGTCGCCCGGTGCGGCTACTCACTTTGCCGACGCCACGCCCAGATACGCCTGCACCTCGGCCACCGTACTGCGCGCGCTGCGGGTCACGCCGATCAGCGTGGCCGAGGCCATTCCGGTCCACTCGCCGTAGCCCACCAGCCAGAGTCCGGGCAGGTCGCGTGCGGCGGTGCCATCCAGCGCCACCCGGCCGTCCACGTCGATCACGCCAAGCGCGTCCAGGTGTTCGAGGGCCGGGCCGAAGCCGGTGCACCACACGATCGCATCGAAGGCGCGTTCGCTGTTATCGGCCCAGCGCGCACCGCGCGCGGTGAGGGCATCAAACATCGRCAGGCTGTGCAGCACGCCGCGTGCGCGTGCATCACGAACACTGTCGACCATCACGATGTCGCCCAACCCGCCGCTCGGCGGAGGGGGCGTCTGTCCGGCCTGCAGCGCGCGCCAGCGCTCGGTAGCGCGCTGGAACAGCACGTGCCCGTCCACATCGTCGGGCAGGAAGCGTGGGGGTGTCAGTGTGATCCAGTCCGAGTGCGCATGCTGCGACAGTTCCGCGTGAATCTGCGCGCCCGAGTTGCCAGCGCCCACCACCGCCACGCGCTTGCCTGCCAACGCGTCCGGGCCACGGTACTGCGCCGAATGCAGCTGCAGCCCGGTGAACGCCGCCTGGCCGGGGTAAGACGGCCACTGCGGGTTGCGCCAGGTGCCGGTGGCGCTGATCACCGCACGGGCATGCCAGTGGCGGCCATCATCGGCGATCAGCGTAAACCGGCCATCGAGGCACTCCACGCGCTGCACGCGTACCGGTCGCTGCACCGGCAGTGCGTAGCGCTGCTCATAGCGGCGGAGGTAGTCCACCACCGCATCGCGATCGGGGTAGCTGTCGGCAGGCAGTGGCATCGGCCAGCCGGCGATACCACTGGAAGAGGCCGGCGAGAACAGCCGCAGCGATGGCCACGCGTGCTGCCACGCGCCGCCCGCCGAGGGTTCGGCATCCAGCAGGCAGAACGTCAGGCCGCTGCGACGCAGGAAATAGCCCAGCGCCAGTGCGGCCTGGCCGCCGCCGGTGACCACCACGTCATGGGACATCGCGGCGAGGCGGTCCGCGCTGTTCAATCCGCGGGCGGGGGCGTCGGTGCGCGCGCCACCAGCTCGCTCAGCAGGTCGATCTGGCGTTGCTGCTGCTGCAGGATCTGCAGCAGCGTGTCATGGCTGACCGCATCCACTTTTTCATGCAGCGACATGATTTCCAGCTCGGCCTTGAGGTTCACCTCGTAGTCGTAGGCGGCCATCTGCCGGTCCTTCATCGCCTGCCGGTTCTGGCTCATCATGATCACCGGTGCCTGGATCGCCGCCAGCATCGACAGCATCAGGTTGAGGAAAATGTACGGGTAGGGATCGAATGCAGTCTTGCCCAGGATCTCGCTGTTGAGCGCCACCCAGATCACCAGGGCGGCACCGAACAGCAGGATGAAGTGCCACGACCCACCGAAGCTGGCGACCTTGTCGGCCAGCCGCTCGCCGAAGGTGGACTGCTCGGCCAGGCGACGGTTGGGGTCATCGACCACCACGCGCCGCCCGATCGCGCGTTTGGCGACGGCGTCCAGGTCATGGGTCTGTCGGCCCAGCCAGCGCGCGGCGCGTTCGAGGCGATCATTGTTCGGTGAGGTGGACATGGGAGACTCCAGGGCGCGGTTGCCGGCAGGGTGATCGGCGCTGGGGAAAGGACGGGTGAGGGTCGCGCCGCGGCCCATGCGGCAGAACGAAAAGGCCCGGTCTTTCGACCGGGCCCTGGATCAACATCAATCCCGCAAGGCAGCGCTTACCAGCGCATGCCCGCAAAGGGGTTCCAGCTGGTGTCGCCCTTCACTTTCTCCAGGTAATAGGAGTAGTTGGTGGTGAGTGCGATGAGCAGCGACCAGGCGATGCCGACGCCACGGCCGACGACGTCGGGCATGAACGACACCAGGATCATCAGCACGATGGTGATGCCCAGGATGGTCAGCGCCTTGCGCCACATGCCCAGGATGAGCAGGTAGATCCAGCTGAAGAACAGGGCGAAGAAGTTGAAGTTGACCTTGATCTTCTGGCCGAACGGCAGCTCCTTGTAGGCGGCCTTGAACGCCGGGGTATTGGGCGCGCCGTAGGTGTTGAAGAAGTTGAAGCGGAACTGCCACTTCGGGCTGAACTGAGGGGTAGAGGTGGAATCCATATCCGTCTTATGTGGGTTGTAAACGGTTACATGATAGCGGCTGCCTATGTGCGGCCGCCAGTTTTCTGTCGCGCCGGGCGGGTTATCTGTCGTAGTGCAGAACCCGTCACACATCTGTCCGCAATTTCATATAGGGTGCGCATTCCGCGCGGCAGGGAGCCCCGCGGGAATTGGAATGCAACGAGATAACCAGACCATGTCCAGTGTTGTGA
>NZ_JBFULO010000276.1:0-5071 GCF_054049855.1 Stenotrophomonas sp. P5_B8
GGTTTACGTGCGTGTCCCGGGCGCGGCTGCCCGCCTGCCTCCCGCGACACGACCAAGGCGCTGGTGTTGCCGTGAGAGGATCGGAATCCCGGCCGGAGACCGCCGTCGCCCGCTCCTAAACATACGTCACAGCACGGTTTTCCCCCGGCCCACCGCACCCCGCAGGGGGTGCACGAGCGGGGAGGGCCTGAGCTAGACTGTCCGCCTTTGCGGCCCTCGGGCCGCCCTGAACGGAAGTAGCATCCCGCATGAGTTGGCTCAGCAAGTTGATGCCGTCGGGCATCCGCACCGACAACGTCCCCAGCAAGAAGCGCAGCGTCCCCGAGGGCCTGTGGGAGAAGTGCAGCAATTGCGGCAGCGCGCTGTACGGCCCTGAGCTGGAAGAGAACCTGGAAGTCTGCCCCAAGTGTGGCCACCACATGGCCATCCGCGCCCGTGCGCGCCTGGCCGCGCTGTTCGACGCCGACAGCACCACCGAGATCGCCGCGCGCCTGGGACCGACCGACCTGCTCAAGTTCAAGGACCAGAAGAAGTACAGCGAGCGCATCAAGGCCTCGCAGAAGAACACCGGCGAGTACGACGCGCTGATCGCCATGCAGGGCCTGCTCAAGGGCCGTCCGCTGGTGGCGTCGGCCTTCGACTTCGCCTTCATGGGCGGCTCGATGGGGTCGGTKGTCGGCGAACGCTTCTCGCTGGCCGCGGAAAAGGCGCTGGACATCTGCGCACCCTACGTGTGCTTCTCCGCCAGCGGCGGCGCGCGCATGCAGGAAGGCCTGTTCTCGCTGATGCAGATGGCCAAGACGTCCGCCGCGCTGGGCAAGCTGCGCGAGGCCGGGTTGCCGTATATCTCGGTGCTCACCCACCCGACCACCGGCGGCGTGTCGGCCTCGTTTGCGATGCTGGGCGACATCAACATCGCCGAACCGCACGCCCTGATCGGCTTCGCCGGCCCGCGCGTGATCGAGCAGACCGTGCGCGAGAAGCTGCCGGAAGGGTTCCAGCGTTCGGAGTTCCTGCTCGAACACGGCGCCATCGACCAGATCTGCGACCGCCGCGAACTGCGCGAGCGCCTGGCCGACCTGCTGGCGTTGCTCGGTCGCCAGCCGGCACCGGTCGCCGACGAGGCCGCCTGATGGGGGCGCGCAAGTATTTTGGCACCGACGGCATCCGCGGTCGGGTCGGGCAGGGCGTGATTTCCGCTGATTTCGTGCTGCGCCTGGGCAATGCGCTCGGCCGCGTGCTGACCGAACGCAATGGCCACCGCCCCGGGCACCGTCCGGTGGTGGTGATCGGCAAGGACACGCGCATCTCCGGCTACATGTTCGAAGCGGCACTGGAAGCCGGGCTGGTCGCCGCCGGCGCCGACGTGCAGTTGCTGGGCCCGATGCCGACCCCGGCCGTGGCCTTCCTCACGCGTACACTCGGCGCCGATGCCGGCATCGTGATCAGTGCCTCGCACAACCCGCATTACGACAACGGCATCAAGTTCTTCTCCGCCGATGGCGAGAAGCTCGACGATGCCACCGAGCTTGCGCTGGAAGCGGCGCTGGACAGCGCCTTCACCACGGCCGAATCCGACCGGCTGGGCAAGGCCATGCGCGCGCGCGACGCGGTGGGCCGCTACATCGAATTCTGCAAGGCCAGCGTGCCGCGCGCGTTCGACCTGCGCGGGCTGAAGATCGTGCTCGACTGCGCGCATGGCGCCACTTACCACATCGCTCCGCTGCTGTTCCGCGAACTGGGCGCCGACGTGGTCACCATCGGTGCCGAGCCCAACGGCGTGAACATCAACGATGGCGTCGGCTCGATGCACATCGACAATCTTGCCGCCAAGGTCCGCGAGGTGGGTGCCGACCTTGGCATCGCCTTCGATGGCGATGGCGATCGCGTGCTGATGGCAGACGACCAGGGCAACCCGGTCGACGGCGACGACCTGCTGTATGTGCTGGCGCCGTCGTGGCAGCGCAATGGTCGCCTGCGCGGCCCGGTGGTGGGCACGCTGATGACCAATTTCGGCCTGGAACAGGCCATGGAGCGCCTTGGCCTGCCGTTCGTGCGCAGCAACGTCGGCGACCGCTACGTGCACCAGGCACTGGTGGAAGGTGGCGGCGTGCTCGGCGGCGAAGCCTCCGGCCACCTGCTGTGCCTGGACCGTGCGACCACCGGTGATGCCATCGTCAGTGCGCTGCAGGTGCTGGAAGTACTGCGTCGTGAAGGCACCACGCTGCGTCAGTCGCTGGTTGGGCTGCACCGGGTGCCGCAGAAGACCGTCAACGTGCGTCTGGCCAATGTCTCGGCCAAGGCGATCGTGCAGGCGCAGGGCGTGCAGGCGGCACTGGCCGCCGCTCAGGAGGCGGTGAAGGGGCGTGGTCGCGCTTTCCTGCGTCCGTCGGGCACCGAGCCGGTGGTGCGCGTCACGGTGGAAGCCGATACCGCCGAGCTGATGCAAGCCACGCTCGACAACCTGTCCAGCGCAGTCAAGGCCGCCGCCGCGGCGTGAGGCACGGTCGCCAAGGCGACAGCAAAACGCCCCGGTTTGCAGGGGCGTTTTGCATTCTGCGATGCGCCACACACGGCGTTTACGGCCCCGGCACCATCTTCTTCTGCTTCGCTTTGAAGCGGTTGAACAGCGGCGCGATCAGCGGGTTGTAGCTCCACGCGATGCGCTTGCGCAGCCAACTGGCCGGGCGGTTGCGGATAGCGAAACGATAGATGTGCTCCGGATCGCCGCCCACCACGTTGCGCCCGAACGGGTGGGTGGTATGCAGGTAGCGGAAGCCCTGCGCGCGTGCGATCGGCAGGTAGTCCTCGTCGAAGTCGCCATACGGCCAGCACAGCGTGTCCGACACCTCGCCCAGCTGCTTCTGCAGCACCTGTCGGGCCATCGACAGATCGCGGGTGATGCCTTCGCGTTTCTGCTCGCGGCTGATGTCCTGCTTCAGCCAGCGCGTATGGGTGTGGGTGTGGCAATGCACTTCGAAAGTGCCCGCAGCGATCATCTCGCGTGCCTCGCTCCAGCGCATCATCACATCATCGGTGCGGTCCTCGCGCAGGATCGCCGCTTCACAGCCGCGATGGTCCGGCGTGGCCGGCAGCACGGCGCCGGGCTGGCCGGCATGCGGGCGCACCGGGCCTTCGCCCATCCAGCCGGTGACCACGAACACCACTGCGTGCATGCCGTACTTCTGCAGGATCGGATGCGCGTACACCCAGTTGTCCAGGTAACCGTCATCGAAGGTGATCACGATCGACTTGCGCGGCACCGGCTTGCCCGCCAGGAAGTCGGCGTACTGGTCCAGGGTCAGCGAGGTCCAGCCGTTGCTGGCCAGCCAGGCGATCTGGCTTTCGAAATTCTCCGGCGACACCGTGATCATGCCCGGCGACGGCGACACGTGGTGGTGCATCAATACCGGCACGGATCTAGCGTTGGCCATGGCCCAGTTCCTTCAACCACTGGTGGTAATAATGTTCGGTTGCTTCAGTGTGCCCCAACGGGGTGAAGCGCTGTGCGGTGCGCATCCATTCCCAGCCAGCGCGCCCCATGCGTCGGCGCTGTTCGGGTTGTTCGATCAGCGTCTTCAACGCGCCGGTCAGGGCGGCCTGGTCACCCAGCGGGGCGAGCAGGGCATTGCTGCCTTCGAGCACCATTTCCGGCACGCCGCCCACGCGCGTGGCCACGATGGGCACGCCCACGTGCGCCGCCTCCAGGAACACCGTGCCCGCCGCTTCCTTGTGCGAGGCCAGGGCGAAGATGTCGAAGCCTGCAATCAACCGGCAGGCGCCCAGCCGATACCCCAGCAGGTGGACCTGCGCCTCCACGCCCAGTTCGCGGCGCAGCGCCACCAGCTTGTCCATCACCGGCTGGCCATCGCCGACGATCACCAGCTGCAGGTTGGGATGCTGCCGGCACAGCGGCGCGATCGCCCGCAGCAGGTCCAGGTGACCCTTGGGCTCGCGCAGCACGGCCACGCAGCCGACTACGATATGGGCCTCATCGAAGCCCAGTTCACGGCGCACCTCCGCGCGCGTGTCCTGCACGCACTGCCAGGGGTCGTCGCTCTCGATCTGCGACCACTGCGTTGGCACGGCGATTGGTGGCACGATGCCGATGCGGCCGTCCTCGATCCCCCGCGTCACCAGCAACTGCTTGACGTAGCTGCTCACCGTCAGCACCCGGTGCGGCAGGCCGGTATAGGTCAGCAGCGAGTTGACCGGGCTCATCAGGTGGCGCGAGCGCACTACCAGCGGGGTGCCGCCCAGGCGCGCGCCCGCCGCGGCGATCAGGCTGTCCCGCCGGCTGGTGGTGTTGACCACGTCGAAGGCGCCGCGCCGCACCAGCCGGCTGACCGACCAGATGCCGCGCAGCAGGCGCAGCAGCCCGCCCATCTTCAGCGTGTGCACGGTGAAGCCGGCCTCACGCGCGATCTCGCCCAGGCGGGCGCCGGGTTGGCAGAGCAGCGATACCTCGTGGCCACGGTCGCGCATCGCCAGCATGTGGCGATAGATGTAGATTTCCTGGCCGCCGAATCCCTTGGCGGCCTCGGTGTGCAGGATCCGGAGCGGCGCCAGCGTGCGCGGCTCGTTCACCGATGCAGCGCCCGCGGGCGCGGTGGCGTGCCAGGGGGCCGCTGCGGTCGATGCATCGCCAGCGGCCGTCAACGTCTGGCGCGGGGGAAGGGATGGGGCGGGAACGCTGGGGTGGAAAGCATCCATGGAGCGGCTCGGGTGGCGCAGGAGGGCAGGGGACGTGGCGGCGGCGGCTGCGTMGGCGACCCGTCCAGAGGAAGGCGGGCGGCGCATTGTATCGGTTTGTATCTTTGTGTCGGCAGTGCCGATGGTCGGATCTGGCACAATGTTCAGCCGGGCCACAGTGGTGGCCCGTGTCCCATCCGAACTAGCCAGGAACCGCTGTGAGCCAGATCCCGACCCTCGATATCACCCGTTTCGACAGTGACCGCGACGCGTTCGTCGCCGAGCTGGGCGCGGCCTACCGCGAATGGGGATTCGCGGGCATCCGCAACCACGGCATCCCGCAGGCCGATATCGACGCGGCCTATGAGGTCTTCAAGGC
>NZ_JBFULO010000277.1:0-5066 GCF_054049855.1 Stenotrophomonas sp. P5_B8
CTCCACCTCCCATGTGGAAAACCTGGCCCGGTGGCGCCGGCCGTTGGCCGGCAACCACGCAATCCTCCACCGCAGACCACGTGGACAATTAATGACCACGCGTGGAAACCCTTGCCGCGTACCGCTTACGCAGGGTTGTCCACAACAAACCCCCACCGCTTTGCCCAGGCGCTGTGGAAAACCGCGTCAGCACCTGGACAAAAAAACGCCACGCCCCGAAAACGTTGGCGTGGCTGGCTTGCACCGACTTGTCCACATCAAACCCCCACGGCTTTCCACGCGGGGTGTGGAAAAGCCACATGCGTGCAGGGGTGTGTTCGGCGTTGCGTGGCGCCGGCCAGCGGCCGGCGCTACCGGTGGCGCCCGTTTCCGGCCCTACGACCGGAAGCGGGCACGCCGTCACCAGCTGTAGGAAACGCCGAGCTGCGCGCTGGTATCGCGGTAGCCCTGACTGCCGGTTTGGTGCACTAGCTGGCCCCAGCCGCGCCAGCCGCCGGCGAAGTTCACCTGCACGCCTGCCTTGGCCTCGTAGATGTCGTCGGGCAGGTCGCGGCGGATCGACACGTCGTCGACCGCGATCGCCGACGCGTTGCCACCGGACCACCAGTTGACCGCGACGAACGGATGCACATCGCCTTGTTTTGGCGTCAGTGCGCGGGTGTACAGGCGTGCGCCCAGCCGGGTACTGGTACCGCCGGCGCGACGGCTCTCCACGGCGGTGCCATTGGCTTCGACCACGTTGTCGGCGTCGTAACGGTTGTGGACGACCTGCAGCTGCGGTTCCAGGTACAGGCCGCGATCGGCAGTGCGCTGCAGCGGCAACACGTAGCCGGCTTCCACCGAACCGCTCCAGTTGCGCGAACGGTAGCGTTCCTCGGCCAGGCCTTCGCCCTGCACGCGGTTGCGGAAGCGGCTGTACTGCACCCAGCTGTCCACATACGCACCCTGTTGCATGTCCGCGTCCTGCAACCAGGTGCCATACAGGCCAAGGGTGGTGCCGGTGACCACGCCGCGCGCGGCGTAGCCGGTCACCGTTGATACGGCATCACTGCTGGCGCGGCCATGGCCACCCATCAGCCCCAGCTGCAGCTGGCCGCCCACGTTGGCGGCCAGCGCATGTCCAATGCCGACCATGACGCTGTCTACGCGGCTGTCCACGCGGACCTGCTCGCCGGCGGCGTGCCGTTCCAGGTTGCTGCTGCGTACGTTTGCCCAGGCCAGCGCGCCGGTTGCATCCTCGGCGTGGACACGGGTGCCCGGATCGCCGGCACGGTCATGCAGGCTGTGCTRGAACATGCGCAGGGCGGCGGACTGGTTGGCCAGGTAGATGGCAGGCTCCGGGCGTTCGACCTTGGGGCCCGGATCCACCGGATCCACCGGATCGATCGGGTCGACCGGGTCGACCGGCTGGCCGGGATCGGGAGTGGCCGGATCCACCGGGTCGATCGGATCTACAGGTTCCACCGGCTCCACGGGATCTATGGGATCTACGGGATCTACGGGCTCCACCGGGTCCACCGGCGCCACATATTCCGAGCGCAGGTACCAGTTGCCGTCATCCGGCGTACTCACCCCGCCCTTGTACAGGAAGTAGTCGTAGGCACCGGCCACGGCGCGCCCCTGCAGCGTGAACTGCGCGTCGGACTGGCCGGCCACGCTGATCAGGCGGATGCCTTCGCTGGTGAGCGCGCCGGCGCCGCCGGCATTGTCCACCCGCACGTTCGCGGTGCCGCTGCTGTTGCCCTGGATCACCAGCGCATCGCCGGCCGAGCCATCATCGCCAAGCTGGCGATTCATCACCCACGTGCCGCCATTGCCAACGTAGTCGCCGGTAATGGTCAAGGTCTTGAAGTCGCCCCGCGTGGGTGCGACGAACGCGATCGTTCCGCCATGCTGCAGCGTCCCCACGGTGGAATCGCCGCGCAGGTTCCAGCGGCTGCTGTCATCCAGCGACAGCGACGCCACGTGGAAGCCGCTGTCGCCGCGCAGCGCGCCGGTCAGCACGCTGGCGTTGGCCAGCGCCATCTGCACGTTGGCGGTGGCGCTGTCCACCACCACATCGCCGGTCAGGCGGCTGTTGTCGGCGCTGAAGAGAATGTCCGAGGTCGCCACCGAGCTGCCATCGGTGAACACGGTATCGCTGACCCGCAACAGCCGGCCACCGTCCACGCTGCCGGCCTGGCGGGCAACCACGTCGGTGTTGTTGAGCGTCAGCG
Organism: Stenotrophomonas sp. P5_B8; assembly: GCF_054049855.1. Taxonomy (NCBI): domain Bacteria; kingdom Pseudomonadati; phylum Pseudomonadota; class Gammaproteobacteria; order Lysobacterales; family Lysobacteraceae; genus Stenotrophomonas; species Stenotrophomonas sp. P5_B8. The sequence goes on from NZ_JBFULO010000277.1 coordinate 2,217, forward strand.
CATGATTGCTGCCCTGCAACCACAGCGCGGGGCCGTCTTCGGTCTGCAACTGGCTGTTGTTGAAGGTCAGGCGGTCCCAGTACGGGCCGAACACGGTGATGTAGGAGCGGTACGCACCGCTGCCTGCGCCCTTGGCATGAATGCCCAGATTGTCCGCGGTGAGCTGTGCGGTGTTCATCTGCACGATGCCGAACGCTGCATCGCCCAGCACGGTGATATGGCCGCCATCGAGCTGCACGTCGGCCGTGCTGCCGCCCAGGAACACGCCGCCACCGCCGTTGCCGTAGGTGGTGATGTCCAGATCGTTGGCGCGGATGCGCGAGTATGGCGTGGGCGGGTTGCTGCCCGACGCACGCAGGCCGTAGACGCCGTCACCGTGTGTGTCGATGCTGCCGCCGGTCATTGTCGCGGTGCCGCCCCAGACGTCCACGCCATGGCCGTAGCCGTTGGTGCCATAGGTGCTGATCACCGTATCGGTCAGATCGGCCAACGAGGCGGCGCTGGACAACCACAGCCCGGACTGGCCATCGCGCACGGTGAAATGTGCGCCGTTGGCGGTGAGCTGGCCCCATTCGTTGACGTTGACGCCGTAGCCGCCGGTGGTATCGAACGTTCCGCCGGTCACCTCGGCCGATGCGTGAATCCCGTTGGCCCGATTGCCGAGCAGGCGGATGCTGCCGCCGTTGGTGGTGGCGCTACCGCCGTTGATGCGCAGCAGGCCGCCGTTGTTGATGTCGAAGTAGCCATTGACCACATCGACATCGGTCAGCGACAGCACACTGCCCACGCCGTTGGAGGACAGCCGACCGCTGTAGCCGCTGTTGCCCGAGGCAAAGGTAAGCTGCAGCGCTTCCATCGCCAGCAGCGCGCCGCCCTCGGCAGACACGGCGCTGTCGCCACCGTTGTTGATTTCGGTGCCGGTCACGTGCAGCTCGCTACCGCTGCCGGTGGCGTACAGCGCATGCCCGCCACTGCTGACGCGGCCGCCGGTCAGCCAGACCTTGCCGCCGCCGGTGGCATTGACCGTGCCGTAGCCGGAGCCGTTGCGATATGCATCGATGACCAGGTTGTTGGCGCGGATCACGCTGCCCGCGCCGCTGGCATTCAAGGCATAGCCGACGCTGGCGCTGCCGTCGCCGRGCTGGATGTGGCCGCCCTCGATCTGCACGCTGCCGCCGGACATGGCGCCGATGCCGCTGCCGTTGCCGGTAACGCCCAGGTCCAGGTCGGTGGCGTGCAGCGTAGCGTCCTGACCCGTTACGGTCACCGCGTAGCTGCTGCCGGTGTGCAGCACGCTGTCACCGCTGGCCAGGTCGAGCGACTCGCCTGCGTTGACGGTGATCGGCACGGTGTAATCCAGCGCGCTGGCCGGCAGCGCCGCCAGCAGTGCCGCACCGAGCGCGATCCGGGTCGGCAGTCCGGCGCGGACCGCGCGCGTGGTCATGGACACCGTGCCACGCTGCCGCGCAAGTTCGGACACCACCTTGCAGCGTCCATTCACGGGGTCCCGCACCAATCGGTAGATTCTGTTCATCCTGGTTTTTCTCGTCGCAAGGCAGCCGTCCGGCGTACGCCAGACGGATCTGCAGACCATGTCGATCGCCATCCGGCGACCACCGTTGCGGCGTCACCGGCACAGGCCGGCAACGCCGCATGGCGACAAGGCGCGGGGGAGGGGGGCGGATGGCAGCGCCATCGCCACGACACGCCGGGGCGTGCATCAGGGGCGTCCTTGAAGCCGTACCGGCGCGACCACTGCGCAGCCGGTAAGCACAGGCTAGGCAGTGACTGCCACCGGAGACATCAGGCGATCCCTAAAGTACGCCGATGCCGGCAGCGTGGTTGGGCCGGCAGTCAGCGAATGCGACAGGCAGGCGCGGTATCCGCCGGCCTCGGGCAGGCCGCGCGCCTGCTCAGGTGAACAGGTCCGATGCCAGGCAGAAGGTGATCAGTTCCTGGTCGGTCTTGGCGCCCAGCTTGCGCATCGCGTTGACCTTCTGGGTGCTGACGGTCTTGCTGCTGCGGTTCAGTCGTCTGGCGATGTCGCCCACGCTCTGGCCGTTGGCGAACAGCCGGATCACCTCGAACTCGCGTGGCGACAGCAGCGAGGCCGAGGAGGCATCACCGGCCCCCGGCAGGGCCTCCTCGCGCGGCAGGTCCGGCGAGCGGTACACGCGCTGGGCCAGCACCGCAGACAGCGCGACGTTGAGTTCCTTCAGATCCCCACTCTTGCGTACCACGCCGCTGGCGCCGGCCCGGTACATCTCGGCGATGATCGAGGGATTGGAGACCATGGTCAGGATCAACACCTGGACATCGGGAAAATTGCGCAGCAGGTAGGAGATCAGCTTGATGCCATCGCCGAGGGCGTCATCGCCGGGCATGTTGTAGTCGGTGATGACGATGTCCGGTGCCAGCGTCTGCATCAACTCGACCAGTGCCGCCGGACTCTGTGCCTGGCCGACCACCTCCAGGCGCGGGTCGCGGTCGATGACATCGGAGATGCCGGCCAGCACGATCGGGTGGTCATCGGCAATGACGATCTTGGTCTTCATGCGTGTTCTCGGCACCGGCAGGAGCAAAACTCAGGGGACATCGGTGGCCTCCGGTGGCGAGCGTTCCAGCCGCACCAGCGCGCGTTCCAGTTCGATCAGGAAGGCCTGCGCTGCTGCGCTGCACGCCGCCACCGTCGCGCCGGCGGCGATTCTATCTTCGATCACCTGGGCAACGTCGACCAGGCGTTGCGCCGAAACCATCACCAACGCCCCGCGGATGCGATGCAGCATCTGCCGGATCTCGTTGGCCTGGCCGCTTTCAACCGCTGCCGACAGGCCCTGCAGGTCGCTGCGC